>NZ_JBEXLC010000064.1:3766-49021 GCF_040609795.1 Nocardia sp. NPDC004604 | reverse complement strand
TCGACCTGTGCGCCCTCACCCGGAACCGCGTGCAGCGCAATGCCTTCGGTGCTCCGGTAGGTGCCGTTGATTAGCGCCCGCACCTCATCGACCTGGTCCGGGAAGTCCAGCGCCTGTGCGCCCTGCTGTTGCAGTGCGCCGAGCGCGGCGATGAACCTCGACTTATCGGTGATCTGTCCAGGATCGAATGGCGGCGGAACCACCACGCCGTCGCGGACCTCGGTGCGGCCGGTCACGGCACCGACGACCGGGTGACCGCCCTTCTGCTGGGCGGACTGTGCGCCGAATTGGGTGCGGCGATGTCCGGATCGGCCGAGGCCGAGGTCGAGTCGGCCCGGATAGATGGCATCGATGGTGCCGAACGCCTCCACGATCGATGCCGAGGTGTGCTGGCCGACCTGGACCGCCGCCGACCCGACCCGAATGCGCGTGGTGGCCGCGGCGACCAGACCGATCAGCGTAATCGAGGACGAACTCGCCACTGAGACGAAATGATGTTCGGCCAGCCAATAGCGGTGGTAGCCCCACTGTTCGGCGTGCTGGGCCAGATCGATGGTGTTGCGCAGCGCCTGCTGTGCAGTCGATCCGGCGCTGATCGGGGCGAGGTCGAGGATGGAAAGGGGGATCGTCATGCGGACCGTCCTGGACGCGGATGCTGTTCTCCCGCTTCGATGGCGACCCGCAGCCGGTTCTCGGCGGGTGCCAGCGGGCAGGTGGCGAAATCGGTGAAGGCGCACGGCAGATTGGCCGCTCGATTGAAGTCGAGGCGCACGGTGCCGTCCGCATCGGGGGCCGGTACGGCGAGCGAGCGGGCCGCCGGATAGGTGGTGACGCCGCTGGTGGCGTCGGTGAACAGCACCCGCAGGCTGGTCGGCTCGCCGAAGGCGATGACGCGCTCGGTGGCCTCGCCTATGGTGAATTCGATGGTGCCCGAGGCGGTGTGGTGATGTTCGAGACCGTCGACGATGGCGCCAGTGGTGATCGTGCGCGACTCGTTGAACGGTTCGAAGCGCCCCTCGACCACCCAGCGCGGATCGGGGGTGTACGCGGGAATGCCCTCGAAGCTCAGCAGCGTCGGCGCGGCCGGATCGTGCACGCGCACGGCGTACCGGCCGGTGCGGCGGATCACCTCGAGTACCCGATTCTCGTGCAGCACACTGAGTCCCGGTGCGCCCTCGCCCGGTGCGACGATCTGCACGCCCGCGATACCGCTGCCATCGAACTCCAGCCGGTCGGCGGGTTGGGCGGTGATGAACACCTTGTCATCGGTGACCCACCAGGTGCCGGGCACGTCCGGAAGGCGCTCGGGTTGGTCGGTGAGCCAATGCAATCCGGTCAGGCTCAGGAAGCCGAGCGGATCGCGCAGCTGATCCTCCCTGACGGTGTGCCAATGCGCCCACTCGGTTTCGAAAAGGCTGGTGATACTGGTCGTCATGACGCGCTGGCTCCTTCGAGTATGCGATTGCGATGGGGATGGCGTAGGCCGAGGTGGCCGCGCAGGGTGGTGCCGGTGTATTCGGTCCGGAACTGCCGCGCTCCTGCAGTTCCGGAATGACGCGGTCGACGAATTCGTCGAGCCCGCAAGTCGAGACCGGCCTTTTCGGCGGCCGTGATCGCATCGACCCAGTAACCGCCGGTGAACACCTCCTCGACACGGGAATCCGTGCGCCGACACGACGCTGGGTGTACGCCGGTTCCGTCGAGCTCGATGGCGAGGAAGAATTCGGTCATCAGTACCGTCCTTTCCGGTCGATGCGCAGCGCGACCGCGGCTTCGGCGCACGTCATCGGGCCGCCCCCGATGCGGTGGCGTGCGGTGTGGGAACGGCCGACAGCAGTTCGCGGGTGTACTCGTGCTGCGGGTTGTCGAAAATGTCGGCGGTGGAACCGGATTCGACGATGCGGCCGTGGCGCATCACCGCGACGCGGTCGCTGATGCGGCGCACCACGGCGAGGTCGTGGGAGATGAACAGGTAGCTCAGTCCGAGTTCGGTTTGCAGACGGTCCAGCAGTTCCAGGATCTGGGCCTGCACCGAGGCGTCGAGCGCGGAGACCGGTTCGTCGAGCACCAGTAGGTCCGGGTGCAGGGCGAGGGCGCGGGCGATGGCGACGCGTTGGCGTTGTCCGCCGGATAATTCCGCGGGGCGGCGCTGCGCGAAGTGCTCCGGCAGCGCGACCTGGTCGAGCAGTTCGCGGACCCGTGCCTGCCTGGCCTTGCGGTCACCGACTGCATAGGCCCGCAGTGGTTCCTCGATGATCGAGCCGATCCGCCAACGCGGATCCAGTGAGCCGTAGGGATTCTGGTAGACCACCTGGAAGCGTTGGCGCAGCGCGTGCAGCCGTCCGCCCTTCACCGTGGTCAGATCGTGTCCGTCGAAGGTGACAACACCGCTGTCGGGTTCGGTGAGCCGCAGGGCGATTCGCGCGGTGGTCGACTTGCCGGAGCCGGATTCGCCGACCAGCGAGAGGGTTTCGCCACGCCCTAGTTCGAATCCGACGCCCGCGACCGCGGTCACCGCATCACCGGCCTGTGCGCGAAAGCGTTTGTGCACATTGCGAACCGTCAGCAGCGGTGGACCGGCGCTGACGCGCGGTGCGCGGAAACCGTCGAATGGGGCCAGGCTGGGCGAGGCCGCGAGCAGTCGCTTCGTATACGGATGCCGGGGCTCGGCGAGCAGCGTGGCCGTAGGACCGGTTTCGACGATCTCCCCGCCGCTGAGCACCACGAGGCGATCGGCCCGTTCGGCGGCGATCGCGAGATCGTGGGTGATCAGCAGCACCGCTGTGCCCCTTGCCGCGGTCTGGGCGGCGAGTTTGTCCAGCACCCGCCGTGCCACCGTGGCGTCGAGCGCGCTGGTCGGCTCATCGGCGATGACCAACTCCGGTCCGGCGATCAGCGCTGCCGCGATCAATACCCGTTGCCGCTGGCCACCGGATAATTCGTGCGGATACTGTGCGGCCCGCAATTCCGGTCGGTCCAGTCCGGCCTCGGCGAGCAGTTCGACTGCCCGTGCGGCCGCGTCGCGCCGATCGGCCAGCCCGTGGACCAGCAGCGCTTCGGCGACCTGAGCACCGACGCGGCGCACCGGATTGAGTGACAACCCGGGATCCTGGGGCACGAATCCGATGCGCGCACCGCGAATGCGCCGCAGCGCACGCTCGGATGCGGTGTCCACCTTTGCTCCGTCGAAAGTGACCGTCCCGCCGGTGATCTCGGCATTCGGTCCGAGCAGGCCGATCACCGATTGCGCGAGCGTCGACTTGCCGGAACCGGATTCGCCGACAAGTGCCACGACTTCGCCGCGGGCGACGGTGAGGGAAACGTCTGCCAGGGCGGTGACAGGGCCGCTGTCGGAGCGATAGCGAACGAACAGGCCCTCGATGCCGAGCAAATCCGACCGTGAGTCCGCGGTGGTATCGGCTCGGTCCGCCACCTCGGCGGCTGTGCTGTGCTCACTCATGCGCGGTGACTCCTTCCTACGGCCCGGCCGAGGCGTTGGGCCGAGAGAACGACGGCAATGATGACCAGGCCGGGCAGGGTGGTCAGCCACCAGGCGGTGGCGAGGAAGTTGCGGCCCTCGGAGATCAGCGAACCCCATTCGGGTGTCGGCGGTTTCGCGCCGTAGCCGAGGAAGCTCAGTGCGGAGACGGCCAGCACCGCCATGCCGAATTCGACCGCGGCCAGGGCGAGAACGGGCTGATAGGAGTTCGGCAGGACGTGGCGGGCGAGCACCGTGTACCAGCGAACGCCGGACGCGTGTGCGGCCTCCACATAGGGCGCCTGGCGCACGCGCAGCACCTCCGAGCGCATTACCCTGGCGAAGTTGGCGATGAGCGAAACACCCACCGCGACGGCCACATTCCGGGTGCCGAAGCCGAGCGCGGTGACCAGGGCCAGTGATAGCAACAGCGACGGAATCGATAGCAGCACATCGACGAATCGCATGATGACGGTGTCGACGATGCCGCCGATCGACCCGGACAGCAGCCCGAGAATCGAACCTGCGACCAGTGCGATGACGACCGCCGAGAGGGTGGCGGTGAGCGAGAGCCCCGCGCCGTGCACCGTCCGGGTGTACAGATCGCGCCCGAGATTGTCGGTGCCGAACCAGTGCTCGGCGCTCGGCCCCTGGAATTTCTGTGCGGGTACGCCGGTCAGCGGGTCACCACTGGCGAATACCGAAGGGAACAGCGCCCAGCCGAGTGCCAGCGCGGCCACGGCACCCGACAGCACGACTACGGCATTGCCGCGCAGCGACTTCCACCGCGGCAAAGGCCGCCGTAGCCGGGGTAGCGCGACACGCCTCGGCTCATCGATGACGTCAACCATGATCGGCCACCTGCGGTCGAAGGTCGGCGGGCAGCCACGAGCCGAGCGCGAGGAGTCCGGCGCTGTCGCGCACTGCGGTGGTTCGGTCGCATAGCACATGGCGAACGAATGCCTCAGGCATGCACGACCACCTCCTGTGCGGTATCGGTATCGGCGGTCTCGGAATCGGTTGTCCTACTGCGGGAGCGTCCGGCTATGCGCGGATCGAGCAGCGGATACAGCAGGTCCACCGTCAGATTCACGGTGACGAATACGGTCGAGGTCAGCAGTACGATGCCCTGTACGACCGGAATATCCTGGGCGAGTACGGAGGTCTGGGTGAGCCGCCCGACACCCTGACGGGCGAAGACGGTCTCGACCACTACCGAACCGGCGAGCATATTGCCGACCAGCACTCCGGCGATGGTGAAGGTGGGCACGCTGGCGGGCCGCAGCACATGTTTGCGCAGCACCCAGGAGCGCGAACCGCCCTTGGCCAGTGCCACATCGACGAAGGGCTGCCGCCAGGTCGATTCGAGTCCGGCCGTCAGCACCTGCGCGATAACCGCGCCGATCGGGATCGCGAGCGTCAGCGCGGGCAGCACCGTGCCCTTCAGGCCGTGACCGCCGAATGCCGGGGCCAGGTGCCAGCGGAACGAGAACAGCTGCAGCAGTAGCAGTCCCGTCCAAAAGGTCGGCACCGAAACCCCGAGCGAGGGGACCGAGCTCAGCGCGTTGCGCAACCACGGACGACGGGTGTAGGTGGCCGCGAACGCCAGGCCGACCCCGCCGATCACGGCGAAGAGCAGGGCGAGCCCGGCCAATCCCAGGGTATTGGGCACCGCGTCACCGAGCGCGCGGGTGACCGGCTGGCCGGTGCTGATGGAGTGCCCGAGATCGCCGGTCGCCGCATTCGTCAGCGCGGTCCAATACTGTTCCCACAGGGGACGATCCAGTCCATAGCGCGCCTGCAGTTCGGCGATCGCGGCCTTATCGATCGGGGTGCCAGCACCCGCACCGTCGGCCGCGATGGAGACCGGATCGGCGGGCAGCAGGTACAGCACCACGAACGAGATGGTGAAGGCCGCCCACAGCACCCATATCGCCTGCAGTACCCGGACAACGACATACCGAGCCATGACTACCGCCCGCTCAACCAGGCATCGAAGAACTGCAGCCGGGCCGAGGCCTCGAACTTCAGATCCCGCACGCTCTGCGCCGCGCCGATGGCCTGGGACAGTTCGACCGTCGGAATCCACAGCCCCGCATCGAGTACCGCCTGTTGGGCGGTGCGGATCAGCGCGGTGCGTGCTGCGGCATCGGAAGCGCTGAGCTGACCGTCGAGCACGTCATCCAGCGCCGGAATGTGTTCGCGGGCATTGAGATTGCGACCGTCGACGCTGAAGGAGGTGCGCAGGATGTCACCGTCGGCGCGGGTGGTGTTGTAGTAGGTGGTGTCGAAATCCTTGACGTTCTGTCGGGCCGTGCTCTCCGGGCCCGACACCAGATCCAGCTTCAGCTCGACACCGATCTGGCGCAGCTGCTGCTGTACCAGCTCCAGAATTGCCTGGTTGCCCGCGAACGCCTGACTGAAGAGCACCGAGAAGGACAGACGCTCACCATTCTTCGTGCGAATGCCGTCACCGCCGGGCGTCCAGCCCGCCTGGTCGAGGATGCCGCGCGCCTCGGTCGGGTCGTAGGCCAGCCGCGCCGAAAGATCCTGGTAGCCGGGCGTGCTGCTGGCCAGTGTGCTGGTGGCGGGTTTGAACTGCGGGCCGAGTACGGTGTCCACCAGTTGTTTCCGGTCGATCGCTGGCAGCAGCGCCTGGCGCACTGCGGCATCGCGCAGCGGGCCGCGGGTCACATTGGTCTGGAAGCCGAATGGCACACCGGGATTCGCGGTGCTCAGTACCCGACCGCTCGCCGCCTCGATCTGCGGCGCGTCCTGCGGCAGCGCGTCGCTGACCGCGTCGAGCTGGCCGGAGATGAGACTGCCGGTGCGCACACCGGATTCGGGCACGACCGTGAATTCGATCTTGTCGAGGTAGGCCTCGCCCTGATGGGTGAAGACCGCCGAACCCCAGTTGTACCCGGCGCGTTTGGCCAGGGTCGCCGAGGCGTCCTGCCGCCAGGACGCATAGGTGAACGGGCCGCTGCCGACATTGTCGCCCAGGCAGCGCTGATCGGCGGGTTCGGCCGTGGTGGCATCGCCTTGAATGCCGAGTTGTGCTGTCGAGGATGCCTGCAAGAACTGGGCATTGGGCTTGCTGAATTCGACCCGTGCGGTCAGCTTGTCGACCGCGGTCGTTGCGACATAGTTGGTGAGATAGCTGGAGCCGAGCGGAGTTTTGACCGCGCCCAGTTTGATCACCGAATCGAAGGTGTTCCGCACCGAATCCGCGGTGAGCGGTGTGCGATCGCTGAAGGTGACGCCATCGGCCAGGTGGAAGGTGAATACCTTGGCGTCGGGTGAGATCTCCCAGCTCTTGGCCAGCCAGGGCTTGATCTCACCGGTCTTGGGATCCTGATCGGTCAGCGAATCCACGATCTGACGGGTCACATACAGCGTCTGGTTGGTGCCGGCCTGCGCCGGATCCGAGCAGGTCGGGGCCTGGGAGAGGCCGTAACGCAAGGTTCCGCCCGGCTTCGGCGGTCCCGCGTCGGCGCCGCCCGAGGCCGAATCGCTGCCGCAGGCAGCCAGACTCGCGGCCGCGGTGACGGCGGCGGCCACGGCCGCGATGCGATGGCGGGGACGGATCACTGTGGTACTCCAGATGTGTCGGTGCGGACGAGTTCGCCGCGGGAATCGATGTTGTATTCGGCGCTGGGACGCCCGGTACCACCGCCGTTTTCGGCGGCGTCGCCGTTGCTGGCCAGCGGCCTACTCGGAATGCGGCGGCGCAATTCGGGCGCCACCTCGGCCTGGAAGAGTTCGAGGCTGTCGCGATGTTCGGCCTCGGTGCGGCCGTCGCGTTCGGCGGACAGATGGATCACCTCGTGCCCGAAGGCCTCGTGCTGGCGGCCCACCTTGTCGATCACCTGTTCCGGACTGCCGATCAATGCCGAACTGCGCGCGACGAAATCGTCGAGGGTCTCGAAGACGATCGGCAGGCCGAGCTTGCGCGCCAGCGCCAGTCGCGCCTCGAAGATCGGCCGGTAGACCTCGAGGGCCTGCTGCGACGCGCGTGCCACGTGGAATCCGGCGGTACCCGCGCCGACCAGGGCGTCGGCCGGATCGTGCCCGTAGTGCTCCCAGCGCTCCCGATAGTGGCGCACCAGTTCGGCATACGGCTCGATCGGATTGGTGACATTGGCCGAGAACAGTGGGTCACCATGGCGCGCCGCGAGTTCCACCGAATCGCGACTGGTCGCACTGCCGTGCCAGATCCGGATGCGCGGCTGCCACGGCCGCGGCAGGGCCTTGGCCTCGACCAAGTCCGGACGGAACCGACCCGACCAGGTCACGCTGTCGCTGTCCCATAGCGCCCGAAACAGTTCGTAGCCTTCGCGATTGCGATCCCACTGGTCCTCGGTGGTGACGTGGTACAGCTTTGCCTGCGCCGCGCCATTGCCCTTGCCGATGATCAGTTCGAGGCGACCGCCGGAGAGGTTGTCCAGAGTCGAGTAGTCCTCGAACGCGCGCACCGGATCCAGCAGACTCAGCGTGGTGACCGCGGTGAACAGGCTGATCCGGGAGGTGACCGCGGCAATGTGGGACAGGATCACCGGCGGCGCGGCCGAAAGGAACGGATCCTCGTGCCGCTCACCGACGGCGAACCCGTCGTAGCCGAGTTCCTCGGCGAGACGAGCCTGCTCGATGACATTGGTGAGTCGTGCCCTGGTCTCCGGCAGTCGTCCGGTGCTCGGGTCGGGTACTCGGGTGACGAGGGTGAACAGCAGGAATTTCATGCGCGATCACGACTTCTTCGGTAGGCCGGGCGGGTTGATCCGCGAGCTCGGCACGGTTTCGGTCTGCAGCCCCCACCGGTCGATGACCTGCTGGTAGGTGCCGGTCTGGATGGCGTTGTTGATGGCCTTGTTGATGGGGCCGATCAGACCGTTGTCCCTCTTGGTGAGCACACCGATCTCGCCCTGCAGCGTGTCACCGGCGCCGGAGAAGGTCGCGACGATCTTGGTCTGATTCGCGGTGGTGCTGTGGTAGATCGCGGACGGATCGGGCCCGATGTAGCCGTCCAGGCGCTGCGAGGCCAGCGCCAGGTAGTAGTCGGTGACCTGCTGGAAGTAGGCGATATCGATCGCGGGCAGGCCTTCGGCGATGTTCTGCTCGACCGGCGGTCGCAGCGCCAACGCCCTGGCAATGGCCACCCGCTGCTGCTGTCCGCCGGACAGCCGCCGCGGATAGGCGTCGGCCAGTTCGCCGATGCCGACCCGGTCCAGCAGTTCCTCGGCCTCGCGCTCGATCTCCTTGCGCGGGCGACCCTGCGCGGAAATCGGTGCGAGCGTGACATTGTCGAGCACCGTCAGGTGCGGGAAGAGATTGAATTGCTGGAAGACGAAGCCGATATGCGAGCGCTGCTTGCGCACCTCGCGATCCGATAGTGCGTGCAACCTATTGCGGCGCAGCCGATATCCGATCAGCTCGCCGTCGATGTGCACGGTGCCCGCGTCCAGGGACTCCAAGTGGTTGATCACCCGCAGCAGTGTCGACTTGCCGGAGCCGGACGGGCCGATCACGGTGACCACCTCACCCGCCCGCACCGTCAGGTCGATACCGCGCAGCACTTCGGTGGTGCCGTAGGACTTTCGCACGCCGCGAACCGCGACGGCGGGGGCTTTGTCGACGGTGATGTCGATCGTTGCGGTGACCGGTGCGCTCATCGGGTGGCTCCGCGCGGTGCGGCGGAACCGCTTTCGGCGATTTCGCGCAGCTTGTGCCACACCTGCTGGATCGGCGTCGGTGGCGGTGTCCGGTGCGCGCCCTTGGCATAGTGCCGTTCGATGTAATACTGCGCCACCGAGAGAATCGTGGTCAGCACGATGTACCAGACCGTCGCGACCATGAGCAGCGGCACCACCCGGCCGTTGCGTCCGTAGATGACCTGGACCTGGTAGAAGAGTTCCGCGATCGCCATTACCGAAACGATCGAGGTGCCCTTGAACAGGCTGATCACCTCATTGGTCGCATTCGGCAGGATCGAGCGCATCGCCTGCGGGACGACCACGGTGCGGAACTGTCGCAGCCGCGGAATCCCGAGTGCCGCGGCGGCTTCCAACTGTCCGGGATCGACCGAGATGAATCCGGCCCGGATGATCTCGGCCGAATATGCAGCCTGATGCAACGCGAGGCCGATGACCGCCGCGGTGAACCCGCTGATCACCCCGTTCACCTCGAAGGTGAGAAATCCGGGGCCGAACGGGATGCCGAGCGAAAGCGTGTTGTAAAGGTAGGCGATGTTGAACCAGAACAGCAGCTGCACGATCAACGGAATCGAGCGGAACGCCCAGATATAGACCCACGAGATCACCCGCAGCACCGGATTATTCGACAACCGGGCGATTGCCAGTGCGGTGCCGATCAGGAATCCCAGGGCCGTACCCCACAGGGTCAGCTCCAAGGTGACCTCGAGCGCCGATAACACCGACTTCGCGGTGAAGTACTTGGCGAAGGTCGACCAATCCCAGCCCGGATTGGTGACCAGTCCATGGATGAACTGCGCGAGCAGTACCAGCGCGATGGCGCTGATCACCCAGCGCCACGGATGCCAGGCCCTGGCGATCGGCGGTGCGTCGGCGATGGTTACGGCAGTGCCAGGTGCGTGGGCACCCGGTATCGGAACATCCGATAGGGCATCGGATGCAACGGACGCGCTCATGATTTCGGTTCCTCCATCGTTCCCGGCGGAAGCACCCGCACCCGGTGGCCGGGGGGTTGCTGCGACGTCGACGAGCCAGGTCTCTCGGTCGCTCTGGATGGTGTGTCCGACGCCGAGCACGGGTCGGTCGGTCTAGCCGAAACATCATGCGAAGCAGGCGAACTCCGGCACAAGGGTACGAATCAGTGTGAGCGCAGACCTTGTCCGAATGGTCGTGAACAGGGATTATCGACCGGGTCGTGCGGTGGATCGCGAGGCTTCGGGTGCGGTCCGTCCGGCGTGTATCGCCTGGAGGGTGCACCCGGCGTTTCGTCGCGACGGTCCGGTACGGTGCGCGACGCGATGGCGTTGCCAGTCGAAATCAGCGCAGTTCCGGTGGTTTGCTGGAGTACGCTCTGACCTCGTTCGTGCCCGACGATGAGGAGGTTCACGTGACCCTGCTGCGCCGTCTGACCACGCTTACCGCCATCGCGACCGGTGCGGCCGCGCTGACGCTCGCCGCCCCCGGCCTCGCCGTCGCGGTACCTGCGCCGATACCCGGAGCCGCAATCCCGGCGGCGCCCGCGCCGTCCGTCCAAGCCGCACCCGGAGATGCGTTCGGTGCTTACCAAGCCACCGTCGAGGCGCTGCGCGCCTTGGGCATCGACCCGTTCCTGTACCCGGCGGCTGCGGCGTTCTGCTCCAGCAGCAACTCCCTCGGCCTGGTCCCCGCCGTCGCGGGTGCTGTGCCCGGGCCGTGGCCCAAGACCACCGTGGCCATTCCGGGACTGGACCTGTCCGCGGTCAAGACGGGCCAAACCCTGTTCACCTTCATGCCCTACGGCGTAGCCCCGGACAGCACGAACGTCTCCGGCATGAACGTCGCCTGGCTGAACCTGGCCAATGGCCGCAGCGGCGTCACCGCCATGGGTCCGATCTCCGACGTCGTCCGAACCATGGTGCCCGCGGAAATCCCTGCCGATATACGACCACTCGCCGAACGTGCCTTCCAGAACTTCTTCGCCACATTCCCCACCGGAGGCATCCGCGCCGTCCCCGTCGAGACCGGTTCCGGCACCGTCCTGGCCGCGGTGTTCGGCACCGTGGACAACGGTGGCAAGCCCTGCTTCTTCCTCCCGACGGTCGGCATCACCTCGGTGCGCTGAGCCCGCCGACGTCTGACGCAGTTGGGGACCGGGCCGGATCCCGGCCTGGATATAGCGCCAGCGGGTTCGGGCGTGCGGCCGCCCGATTCCGGGGTTGATCAAGATCTGGTGGCGGGTCGGTCGGGCATTGCCGCCATGGATTCGGCCTGGTCTCGGTCAGTGGGCGGTGTCGAGGTGGCGGGATTTCCAGGTCAACGTGTTCGCGCGATGGGCCCGGCGCGAGCGGGACCACAGGCGTAGATAGGCGGCGATGGAGACCGGGTGGGCCAGGGCGGCAAGGATATCGGCGCGGGTCAGTGAGCCGCCTTCGAGTGAGCGGGCGAGTAAGCGGCCGGTGACCGCGGCGCTGTAGCCGAGGAGACCGGCGGCGCGCACCCGGCCGTGACCGGCGACGGCGGCCAGCGGAGGTACCCAATAGGCCAGTGCTGCAATAGCTCCCACGGCTGCGCCGCCGACGGTCGTGCCGCCGTAGGCCGACCACAGCCAGCGGGTGTAGCCCACCTCGAGTTCGGTTGCGTCCCGGTACATTCGGGTCCGGGCGGCGCGACCCGCCGCGACCAGTGCGGTGCGGCGACCGGAACGGCGCAGGGCGCGAGCGATATCCAGATCCTCGGTGGGGCTGGCGGCCACCGCCGCGTGACCGCCGACGGCGTAATAGGCCGTGGCATCGAAGACGAGGAATTGGCCGCAGGCGACCACCGTCGAGGGTCTGCGGCCGCGATCGGCGATCTCGATCGGCAGGCTCGCCGCCCACGACCAGCACAGCAGCGGCTGAACCAGCGCCTCGGCGACCGATTCGGCCACCTGGTACGGCCACGGCGATAACAATGCGGCCCGGCTCCGGCGCAGTTCGGTGACTGCCGCGGTGATCGCGCGCGGGGCCAGCCGCACATCGGCATCGAGGAATATCAGCACCGTCGCATCCGCCAGCTCGGCCAGCCGGGCACAGGCCGCGGACTTCCCGGTCCAACCCGGTGCGGGTTCGGCCTCGGATCGGATCACCGTGAATCGCGGATCACCCGCGATCGCCGCCACCGCAGCCGCTTCGGTCCCATCACTGGACGCGTCATCGAGGATCAACACCCGCAGCCGCGGCACCCCCACCTGGCCCCGCAGATCATCGATCAGCTCGGGCAGCCGCCGCGCCTCATCTCGCGCCGGAATACAGATCGTCACGGGTTCGACAACCGCCGTCGGCACCACCGGCAGCCTGCGCACCGTCGCCCGATTGAACAACGCGATCCCACAACCGATCAGCGCGATTGCCGCACCATACGGCGTCGCAATCGCCAAGCCCTCCTTCAGCGCCTTCGCTGCCGTCATGGCCTCGCCGCCAAGGTGCGTCGAATGACGCCGTCGTCGGGCCGATCAGGCGCGCGCGACGTACTCGCGTTTCGTATCGACGCGATCCACGCGTCCGGCGGCGTCATGATTCTCGCCTCGAGTGTCCTGGTCACGGTTGTGCCGTCGCGGTATTCGGCATGGGGTATGCCATGGGCGGGGTGCTCGGTCGCGCGTTGCGTTTCACTGCGCGTTGATGGCATCGCAATGCCGGTTCGTGCCGAGATCGCTGCCGCCGACTGCGACGTCTTGATTGTCGTCACAATCGTGTCGCCGTGGCGCTCGGCATCGACCGGGCGTTGGCGTTCGGTATCGAAACAACTGGGTGCGGGGTGAGGAATGTCAGCGGCGTACGAGCGAACGCCGGAGACTGCTCAGGGAGAAGTTGAATTCGGGGGCGCCGGGGGGTGCGGGGTTCCGGTCCATATAGGCGATGGCGGCGATGATGGCGGCGACGGCAAGGGTGATGCCGCCGACGATTCCGGCCCAGCCCGCGAAGGAGCGGGTATTCGGGTCGGCGTAGCTGACCTCGGCGCGCAGCGTGGAGACATCGCCGGGCGGGAGCTTCCAAGAGACGGTCGAGTCGTCCTCGCGGTTGCCGTTGGTTTTGGCGACGCGGGCCGGGAAGGCCACCGTGAACTGCACGTCCGACCCATGCGGCGGAACGGCTTTCAGGTCGACCCGGCCGATGAGGCTGACCAGGTCGCCGGTGCGCTGGAACGACAGATTGAACATGCCCTGGGTCTGATCGGAGAGTCCGCCGAGCTGGCCGACCTCGCCGAAGGATAGATCCTCGAAGAACACCTTGCTGCCGACATAACCGTCCTGGCTGTACGGCTCGACCCGCACCTTGGCGGCCACCGAATCGGGCGCCTTCAGCTGCGGGCCCTTGTCATTGGCGTCCGCGGGCACGACCGCGGCCACGATCCGGCCGGAGACCCGGTCATTGGACGACACACCCATCGAAACCTGGACCCGCAAGCAGCCCGCGAGCATGGGCACCAGCATTGCGGCCAGCAGTACTGCCGCCGCTACCCGCACCCTGGGCCGGGGTGAACGTAGAACCGGGGCATCGGGGATCGCGGTGAGAGGACTCGGCTGCACGGCTCACATCGTGCCAGGCGGTCGACCCCGATTGCTACGCGACGGGCGGAACACGCGTCGGCCGAAGTTTCGGAGCTATCGCGTCCGCACCGTTTCATTCCCCCGAGCCCTGATCAACTGCACCAGCAGCGGTACACCGAGCACTCCCGACCCGACACAGCCGTACCACGCCGAATACGGCAGATCGAGGAACACCGCATGGGCCAGCGTCGACCCGAGCCACGTCCACAGAAATACCGCGACCGGCACCAGCGCCTGCGCCGGAATCGGAAACCTGCGCCCCGTGCTGGCCTCTCGCATCCGCACAGTGCCTGGCCCCGCCACCCGGTCCAAGGCGGTCAGTAGCCCCGCCATCACCAGCGCCACCGCGAACCAACCCAGATAGTTCGTATACGGAATCTCATCGAGTCCGGGCAGACCTCGACCGGTGGCGCACCAACTCCATTGACCATCCGCCACCATCTGCGGGTCCAGGAACAGATCCCAACCCACCGCGCCGACCCCCGTCAGCACACTCCGCCCGACCGTATGCCTTGTCAGCAGGCCAGCCACCACCCACACCGGGTACAGCCCGCCCGTCCAGGCCAGCGCGACCACCAATGGCACACCCGCCACCGCCGGTCCCAACCTACCGTCGGCGTAGTCATAACAACCGAATGGGAATCTCGTTGCGGTACCGATGATCTCGGCAAGCAGCCCGAGCCCGGAGACGATCACCAGGAATCCCGCGGCGTACCGAAACCCGCGCGTCGCCGCCGCGTGCACCAATGCCGTCCCCGCGGAAAGCAGCACCACCACAACGGTCACCCGATCGCGAGCGACGCCCGAGGACAGCGGATAGCCGATCTGCACGAGCACGAGCAGCACCGCGAACCCCGCAGGCACAAGCAATCGTGGCGTCCATTGCGAGGACGCCCGCATACGCGGAATCCGGAGCGCACTGGGGCGACGCTCGTCGCGACGGCGCACACCAGAATCCGCGCCGGACAGCTGGTGGGTGATCTCCGAATTCGCCGGGCCGGGCACCTGCACCTCGGCGCCTTCGGGCTCCGGTTCGGTGGACTCGGTCATCGCCTGCGCAGCAGGGGAAACCGGCTACGGCGTCGATCGTGCAGCACCAAGCGTGCCGCACTGCGCCCACTGGCTCCGGACACCCCACCACCCGGATGCGTCGACGCCCCGGTCAGATACAACCCGGGCGCCCCTGGCACCCGCTGCCCGGACAGCTCCGGCAGTGGCCGCCACAGCATCATCTGATCCAGCGACATCTCCACATGCATCACATTCCCACCGCGCAGCCCCAGCTCGCGCTCCAGATCGACCGGCGTCTGCACATGCCGCCGCAGCACACTCGCCGCGAACCCCGGTGCGTAGGAATCGACTTCGGCGATGATCCGATCGGCCTCCGGCGCGGCGTGCGCGGCCCAGTCGCTCCCGTCGGCCAGCTGGTAGGGATGCCACTGCGCCCAGAGTGAGAGCTGATGTTCACCGGCCGGGGCGATGCTGGGGTCCAGCGCGCTGAAGCTCATCGCGAGTACCACCGGGCGCGGCGGTAGATCCCCGGCCGACGCCGCACCGTGCGCCCGGCGCAGCTGCCGCCGATCCGATACGAGAAACTGCAGGCCGTTGGCGGATTCGACAGTCGAACTTCCGGGATAGCGCGGCAGCGCGCTGGTCGCGAGCCGCACCACCATGCCGATGCCGGGACCGACCCGGATCCGCCGCTGCCAGTCATCGAGCACCGCACCGTCGAATCCGCCGTCCCGCAGCAGATCCAGTGTGGTCAGCACGTGCGCGCCCGCGATCACGGTGTCCGCGTCCAGATTTCGGCCCGAGGCGGTCGAAACCTGCCACCCCGTACCGACCTGGCGCAGGGCCGTGACCGCATCGCCGGTCGATACGGCACCGCCGTCGGCACGCAACCGCGCGACCAATGCCGCTGTCAGCGCCCCACTTCCGCCCACGGCCCGGCCCGGCGGCAGCGTATGCATCAGCGCGGCGAATCCGACCATCGGCGCGGTCCCCGGTTCCGACATCGGCGGCCCGGACTGCGCCCCGAACCAGGCCAGCGACGCCTTGAGCCGCTCGTCGTCGAAATACGTGTCCAGCAGTGCATCCCCGGTCTGCAGGAACTCCCGCGACAGTGCGCTCCCGCCGTCGCGCGCGTCGAGCCCCCAGAACGAGCGCAGCAGCCTGCCCGGCGTCGGCGTGCCGCCGAATGCACGCATCACCCGCGCCGAGCGCGGTCCCCAGATCTCCACGAAGCGCCGATACGCCGCCGCATCCCGCGCACCGCAGACCTCCGCGATTCCCGCGCAGGTGCGATCGAGATCGCGATGGAATACGATCGGCGCGCCGCCCTCCGGTCCCGCGGGGGTGAAACCCCAAGGATCACAGTCGATATAGCGCAGCCCGAAGCGCGATAGCTGCAATTCCTCGATGATCCCGGTATGGCGCACCATGATGTGCGCCGACGAGCCGCGATCGACCAGATGGCCGGGAAAGCGTTCGACCGTCGACACCGCGCCGCCGAGCACCTCGTCGCGTTCGAGTACCGTCACCCGCTCACCGGCGCGCGCCAGATAGCACGCGGCGACGAGTGCGTTGTGGCCCGAGCCGACGACCACGACCGTCACAGCTCCGCCTCGCTAGCGCTCGGTTCCGCTGCGACCGTTGGTGCTGTGTCATCGGTGCCCTCGCTACGCTCCGTCACAAGGGCAGCCGCCGCCCGAGAATTGCGAACGGCCGGGTATCCCCCGCGAAGACGAAATTCCGGATCACATCGGTGAATCCGAGTCGCCGATACAGCCGCCAGGCGCGATTGGCCTCGCGCTCCACCTCCGGTGTGGACAGCAGCACCGCGCTCTCGGTGCGATTCGCGAGCAGCCGCGTCAGCAGCGCACCGCCGATGCCCCGGCCCTGCGCAGAGGGATGCACGTGCAGCTCGGTCAGTTCGAAATAGTCCGAAAGCAGTTCGCGCGCAGAGTGTTCCGGCCAGCCCGAGCGGCGCATCCCGCTGTGCACCTGCTGATGCCACCACTGGTGGGCGGCGCCGCGATAGCCGTAGGCGATGGCCACGATCGGCGCGGTCCGCAGGTCGATCTGCCCGGAATCATCGGGGATGACGGCGGCAACGGCCTGCCAGCCGGGCCGGGTGGTGTGCTCGGTCCACATCGGCGCCCGATGGTGTTCGGTGCCGTGCGGATATTCCATCGCCGCGACGTACACCGCCAGCGCATCGTGCAGCCGGGAGCGTAGCGCCGTGATCGGGAGATCGATGACGACGGGTGCGTTGGCGGGGGTGTGTTTGGGCTTGACGGCGGTCATGGCTCTCGTCGGTCCGCGGAAAGTTGTCGGTGGGTGTCCCTATATTCAATCTCAATTCAAACGTTCGAATACCTGTTCGATCCGCGCGGTGCTGGGAACTCGGCGTTCGCGCACAGGATAGGCCAGGTGAGCGGCGCTGAACGACTCTGAACGAACTCGGAGGGACGGCTGATGTCCGGTCGGATCGAATACCCGGGGCAACCCGGCAAGGCGGGCAAGCTGCTGCAGCGGGCGGATGGCCTGCTGATGCAGGCGGCGGGGGAGCGCGACCCGCGCGAACGTTTCCGGACCGCGTATCTCGCCGCGTTGCGCGGTGCCGGTGCGGTGCTGGCGTATACCGGGGCGGACGGCGCGCCCCGGGCACGTTCGCGCAATGCGTGGGTACTCCTGCAGCGCGCTGCGCCCGAATTCGTCATGTGGGCCGACTACTTCAGTGCCCGTTCGGAGATCAGGGCGGCGCTGGAGGCGGGTTTGGATCGCAACATCGATGATCAGCAGGCCGACGAGTTCTATTCGCGGGTGGGCGCATTCCTGCACGACGTCGAAGATCTGCTGAATACCGGTGCTCGTTTGCGCCCCGCGCCGGGGTGGTCGGGCGGCATGACCGCTTAGTTATCGGCGAGTAGGTGGTACGGCACTGATCGAACTCGTATCATTGGTGGCAGATAGCCGACCTTGGCTATCTGTCGCCTACCCGGAGGCGACAGCCACGTCCTAGTGCCGGGGGAGGTACCGTGCCACTCTCCGAGCACGAGCAGCGCATGCTCGAACAGATCGAGAGCGCGCTCTATGCTGAGGATCCGAAGTTCGCGTCGTCCGTCCGCGGCGGACGCCTTCGCTCGACCTCGAGTCGCCGCCGACTCCAGGCCGCGGCCCTGTTCGTCCTTGGTCTGTTTCTACTGGTCGCTGGGATCGCCGCTCCGGTGAAGCTCGGCGACTTTCCGATCATCAGCCTGATCGGATTCATCGTGATGTTCGCCGCAGGCGTGCTGTTGCTGCTCGGCAGCTCCAAGGGCATCGCCAAGGGCGACCGGTCGGGCAATGCCCAATCCGGTGGCGCGAGCGGCGGATCGAGCGGACGTGGGCGACAGCGCAAGTCCGGTGGTTTCTCCGAACGCATGGAGGATCGGTTCCGTCGCCGCTTCGATCAGGAGTAGCGCGCTCGTAGCCGACATCTACATATCGAACGCGCCGCCGCACCGAAAAGGTGCGGCGGCGCATTCGCATGCGTGAGCCATCCGGCTGCTGGGTGATCTCCGCGAGCGGTTCCCCGCAACGCCCCACGATCTTCCCCCACCATGCCCCACCATCCACCCACGCGGCCGCCCATGATCGGCCGGAATGGGGTGCACCAGGGCGTTTGCTGGTTGTTGTCGGGCGATCGTTTCGCCGTGTGGCGCGTGTCGCCAGAACACGGAAAAAGTTCTCCACCACTGTGATAGCTGGGATGACCTGCGTAATCGATGACGCGGGGAGCCAGATCACCCTGAGTTTCGATTGAAAGTGGGGGAAAGTGGGGTAATGTGGAGCGCGCACTAGAGGAAGGGCATACATCCGAGGTGATCGTGCTCCCCGCGCGGCGGGGTTCATCCAGGAGGTAGCGGGATGTTTCTCGGTACCTACACACCTCGGTTGGATGACAAGGGGCGACTGACGTTGCCTGCGAAGTTTCGAGACGATCTGGCGGGAGGGTTGATGGTCACGAAGGGTCAGGACCACAGCCTTGCCGTATATCCCAAGGACGAGTTCACCGCGCTCGCTCGGCGAGCCGCGGCGGCATCTCGAAGTAATCCGCAGGCGCGCGCGTTCGTCCGGGCACTCGCGGCCGGAACGGATGAACAGCGTCCGGACGCCCAAGGCCGGATCGTGTTGTCGGCCGATCATCGTCGCTACGCGAACCTTTCGCGGGACTGCGTGGTGATCGGATCGGTCGACTTCCTCGAAATATGGGATAAGCAGGCGTGGGAGTCCTACCTCGCCGAGCACGAGGAGGACTACGCCGAAGCGAGAGACGAGTCGCTGGGCGGCATCTTCTAGCCCTGAGCGAACGAGTGCCACGCGGCCTCTGCCCGGACGCGCGGACCCTGACGTACTTCCCCGACGCCAGGTGCCGAGGCTCCGGTCAGAGACCCCGCGGCATTCGTATTTTCCAAAGCAGCTGTCTAACAAGGCGACCCGTGAGCGGGCGTAACGAGCGACCCATTGGCACGGCTCGGTGCGCGACGACGCGAGGCACGATTCCGGGAGGACGAGGTGAACCGTGAACAGGACGGCCCTCGCCATGTTCCGGTTCTGCTCCAGCGGGCAGATGCGCTGCTCGGCCCGGCATTGTCCGAACCCGGCGCCGTCTATGTAGACGCGACACTGGGTTTGGGCGGCCACGCCGAACATTTCCTACGGACGTATCCGAACATTCGTCTCGTCGGACTCGACCGGGATACCAACGCACTGGCGCTGGCGGGTGCACGACTCGCCCCGTTCGCGGATCGAATCACCTTGGTACACATCCGATATGACGGAATCGCCGTCGCGCTGACGCAGGCCGAACTGCCGACCACCGGTTCGGTGAGCGCCATCCTGATGGATCTCGGTGTTTCCTCGATGCAACTCGACGAGGCCGAGCGCGGATTCGCCTATTCCGTCGACGCGCCGCTGGATATGCGGATGGACCCGACCACCGGCATCACCGCCGCGGATGTGCTCAATACCTACAGCCACGGCGATTTGGCGCGCGTGCTGAAAACCTATGGCGAGGAACGCTTCGCGGGCAAGATCGCCGCCGCGGTGGTGCGCCGTCGGCAGCAGAAGCCGTTCACCACCAGTGCCGAACTCGTCGAATTGCTTTACGCGACAATTCCGGCCGCGACCAGGCGGACCGGCGGTCATCCGGCCAAGCGGACCTTCCAGGCGCTGCGGGTGGAGGTCAACGGCGAATTGGATTCGTTGCGGGCCGCATTGCCCGCCGCACTCGACTCGCTGCGGATCGGCGGCCGGATTGTGGTCATGTCGTATCAGTCGCTCGAGGATCGGGTGGTCAAACAGGAGCTGTCGGCGCGGACCACATCACGGACACCGGTCGACCTGCCGGTCGAATTGCCCGGTATGGGACCGGAATTCAGGCTACTGACCCGCGGGGCCGAGAAGGCGACGGAACAAGAGATCGAAGAGAACCCGAGGGCGGCTCCCGTGCGGATGCGCGCGGCGGAGCGAATCGAGGAGGGGACAACATGAGTGTGCGCACGCGTACCGCCGAGGCGCCGGGCCGGATCGCCCGCCGAGTTCAGGCCGCCGAGCGGGTGAAATCGGGTGCTGCACAACGGGCCTACGCCAAGCGCCGGATGCGCGCGGAACAGTCGGGGGATCACCAGGAGCTGCCGAAGCAGCGCGCCTCGGCGATGGCCGGGCGAATTCCGTTTGTGGCGGCCATCATTGCGATGCTCGGCTGCGGCCTCGCGCTCACCCTGCTGCTCACCACCCGCTCGGCGGAGGACAGCTATCAGCTCGGCGACGCCAGGGCGACCAACCGCAAGCTGGCCGACGAACGGGCGGCACTGCAGCGGGAGGTGGAGGCCGCCGATTCCGCGCCCGAACTCGCAGCGCGGGCCCGCGAACTCGGCATGATCCCGGCCAAGGATCCGGCCCGCCTGGTGGTCGGACCGGACGGCGGCGTGACGGTGATCGGCAAGCCGACGCCTGCCCAGGGGGCGCCGGTGCCGCCGCTGAACCCCTCGCCGAGCGCGCCCACCACCACGCCGGCCAATAACGCGCAGGCGCGCGGCGAGCGGGTGATTCCGGTGACGCTCACGCCGCCGCCGCAGACTGCCCAGCCGACCACCGGTCAGCCCGCGAACACCGGTCAGGCAAACACCGTTGCTGTACCGGGGAGTCCGCAGCCGAGTCCGACACCGGCCACTCCGCTGCCGACGCCGAGCCCGGTCGCGCAAACCCCGGTGGAGACACCACAGCCCGTGGCACCCCAGGCGGAAGCGGTGCAACCCGAGCCACCCGCCCCGGACGGGGGCGCCAGATGACCATGCGCCAGACCCGGCCCGCGTCGCGCCAGCGCCGCGGGCCCGCGGCGTCCAAGGCGGGTTCATCACGGGCGACCGGCGCCTCCAGACCACGGACGGCAGCAGACAACCGGCCGCTGCGCCTGCGCCTCGGTGTCGGCCGGGTGATCATGCTGGTCGCGCTGGCGGTCGTGGCACTCCAATTGCTCTGGGTGCAGAGTATTTCCGCGCCGAGCCTGTCCGCGCAGGCGGCCGACCAGCGCACCACCCGCAAGATCGATACGGCGACTCGCGGCCCGATCACCGACCGCAATGGCAAGTCCCTCGCCTTCACGCTGAGCGCGCAGGCGCTGAACTTCCAGCCGGTGGTGGTGCGCAAGCAACTCGCCGATGCGAAGGCCAAATCGGCCAAGGCACCGGATCCGGAGGACCGGCTGAAGGCCATCGCGAAGGCCATTCACGACAAACTCGGCAAGGACGCGCCCGCCGAAGCCGCACTGCTCGACAAGATGAAGAGCGACACCACCTTCGTCTACCTCGCCCGCAATGTCGATCCGCGCATCGCCTCCGATATCACCGTGCTCTATCCCGAGGTGGGCGCCGAACGCCAGGATGTGCGCGAATATCCGGGCGGATCGCTGGCCGCCAATGTGCTCGGCACCACCGGCTGGGACGGACACGGCCAAATGGGGTTGGAATCGTCGCTGGACTCGCTGCTAGCGGGCACCGACGGCTCGCACACCTACGACCGCGGATCCGATGGTGCGGTCATTCCCGGCAGCTGGCGCGATAAGCAGCCCGCGGTGAACGGCTATGGCGTCGAGTTGACCCTGGATTCGGATCTGCAGTACTACGTGCAGCAGCAGGTCCAGCAGGCCAAGGAGACGTCCGGTGCGAACGCCGCGTCGGCCGTTGTGCTCGACGCAAAGACCGGCCAGGTGCTGGCGATGTCGAATGACAACACCTTCAACCCCGCACTGGGACCCCAGCATTGGGGCAATGCCGAGATGCAGAACCCCTCCGTGCAGGATCCGTTCGAACCCGGCTCGGTCAACAAGATCGTGACCGCGGCCGCGGCCATCGAATACGGATTGACCAACCCGGATGAGGTGGTGCAGGTTCCGGGTGAGATCCGAATGGCGGGTGTCACCGTGCACGATGCCTGGGAGCACGGCACCGCGTCGTATACCACCACCGGCATATTCGGTAAGTCCTCCAATGTCGGCACGCTGATGCTGGCACAGCGGGTCGGAGAGGACCGGTTCGCGGATATGGTCAACCGGTTCGGTCTCGGTCAGCGCACCGGTGTCGGGCTGCCGGGCGAGAGTCCGGGGCAGGTACCGGCGCGCGACCAGTGGTCCGGCGGTACCTTCGCGAATCTGCCCATCGGGCAGGGCCTTTCGATGACCACCCTGCAGATGACCGGGATGTATCAGGCCATCGCCAATGGCGGCGTGCGGATTCCGCCGCGCATCGTCAAGGCCAAGACCGCGCCGGACGGCACCCGGACCGAGGAGCCGCAGCCCGAAGGCGTGCGGGTGGTCAGCGCGCAGACCGCGGCGACGCTGCGCACCATGTTCCAGGCGGTCGTGCAGCGCGATCCGATGGGCGTGCAGATGGGCACCGGTTCGCCAGCGGCGATCGATGGCTACCAGGTGGCGGGTAAGACCGGCACCGCGCAGAAGGTCGACCCGAGCTGCCACTGCTATTCGACCTCGTCGTTCTACATCACCTTCGCCGGTATGGCGCCCGCGGACAATCCGCGCTATGTCATCGGCCTGATGCTCGATGCGCCGATTCGCAGCTCCGACGGCAGCGGCGGCGGGTCGGTGGCGCCCCTGTTCCACAACATCGCCTCCTGGGCGTTGCAGCGTGACCGGATCCCGCCTTCGCCCGAGCCTTCCCGACGATTCGTTCTGCAGGCTTCATAAGATTGGAGCCACGTTGTCCGGCCGTGAGCCGACGTCGGTAACCTGACTCGACGTTCCCTGCCTTCCCAATGATCAACTCAGCCCTTATCCGTGTCGATTCCCGAGAGGAGCCCTGTGCCCGCGCAGTCCAGCCAGCACGCGCTCCGGCCGACCCACCCGAGGTCGACGTCGTTGTCCACCGTGCTGGCACTGACCGGTGCCAGCTCGTCGCGCGCGGATCTCTCGCAGATCCAGGTCACCGGCATCGAGCAGCGCTCGAATGCGGTGCTGCCCGGTGATCTGTTCGCCGCGCTGCCCGGCGCGCAGTCACACGGGGCCCGGTTCGCGCGCGACGCCGTCGAGCGGGGCGCCGTCGCAGTGTTCACCGATCCGGCGGGTGCCGAACTGATCGGTGAACTCGGGGTACCGGTGCTGGTCCGCGAGCAGCCGAGGTCGGTGCTCGGCGAGCTGTCGGGCGAGCTCTACGGCAATCCGTCGCAGCGGCTGCGCATAGTCGGCATTACCGGCACCTCCGGCAAGACCACCACCGCATATCTGGTGGAGGCCGGATTGGCGGCCGCTGGCCTTTCCACGGCGCTGATCGGCACCATCGAGACCAGAATCGGCGGTCGCCGGGTGCCGAGCGCGTTGACCACGCCGGAGGCGCCGCAGCTGCACGCGATATTCGCGCTGATGGTCGAGCAGGGTGTGGACGCGGTGGTGATGGAGGTCTCCAGTCACGCGCTCGCGCTGGGCCGGGTAGACGGGGTGCGCTTCACGGTGGGCGCGTTCACCAATCTCTCGCAGGACCACCTGGACTTCCACGCCGACTTCGAGGACTACTTCGCCGCCAAGCGCAGGCTTTTCGAAGCGGCGTCGCCGGTCGCTGCGCGCACCGCCGTCATCTGCGTCGATGACGAGTGGGGGCAGCGCCTGGCTGCGGACCTCGCGGACCCGATCACCGTATCCACCACCGGTTCCGGCACCTGGAAGCTCACCGGCGAGGTAATCGCGCACGGCGGCGAGCAGGAGTTCAGCATCGCCGGACCGGACATGAATGTCGATGTGCGCCTGCGACTTCCGGGCCGCTACAACGTCGCCAACGGACTGCTGGCGGTCGCGGTGTGCGCGGCCGCGGGAGCCGATCCCGCCGTCGCCGCACCCGCGCTGGCCACCGTCGACGTGCCGGGCCGGATGCAGCGGGTCGAGCGGGGGCAGGATTTCCTGGCGATCGTCGACTACGCGCACAAACCTGCCGCGGTGGAGTCGGTGATCGCAACGCTGCGCGAGCATCTCACCGCGGCGGGCGCGACGGGCCCAGAGGCATCCGGTGCGGGCCGTCACGGCGATACCCCGCAAGGAGGAATGCACGCGCACGCAGGGCACCGCGAGCGCGGCACCTCGGATACCGCCGATACTGCCGGTCGGTTGGCCGTGGTCGTCGGCGCGGGTGGTGACCGGGATGCGGGCAAGCGAGCTCTGATGGGTGCCGCCGGTGCGCGTGGCGCCGATCTGTTGATCATCACCGATGACAATCCGCGCACCGAGGATCCCGCGGCGATCCGCGCCGCATTGCGCGCGGGCGCGCTCGCGGTTGCGCAGGCCGAACGCGGTGAGGTGCGCGAAATCGGGGACCGGGCCGCGGCCATCGCCGCCGCCGTCGACTGGGCTGGTCCCGGTGACGTGGTGCTGGTGGCGGGTAAGGGCCATGAGGCCGGGCAGGAGATCCAGGGTGTGAAGCATCCGTTCGATGACCGCGAGGTGCTCGCGGCGGCGTTGGAACGACGGCAGCGGGGCCTGCGTGGCGACCAGACGACGCAGGACGGCAACACTGAGCAGAGTCCGCAGGGGTCGGACGCGGAGGACTTGACGGTTTCATGATCGAGATGACACTGCGGGAGATCGCGGAGGCCGTCGGTGGCGCGCTGCACGACGCCCCCGACCCGGAGGCGACGGTAACGGGTTCGGTCGAATTCGATTCGCGCCGAATCGGTTCCGGTGATCTGTTCCTGGCCCTGCCCGGCGAGCACGCCGACGGCCACGACTACGCGAAGGCGGCGATCGACGCCGGCGCGGTCGCGGTGCTCGCGGCCCGTCCGGTGGGCGTGCCCGCCATCGTGGTGACCCCGAGTCCGGGCACCGTGCCCGCGAAATCCGTTGCGCTGGCCGGTGATTCGGATGGGTCGGGGGCCGCGGTGCTGGCCGCGCTCGCTACGCTCGCCCGAGTGAGTGTCGAACGTCTTGCCGCCGCGGGAGCGACGCGCCCGGAGGCGGTAGCGGAGCCTGAGCGCGGAGGGCGCCGCGAGGGCGGCCGATCGGACACCGCCGCAGGTGGACTCACCGTCGTAGGGGTGACCGGCTCTTCGGGCAAAACCTCGACCAAGGATCTGCTCGCGGCCGTACTCGCGCCGCTGGGGCCGGTCGTCGCCCCGCCCGGATCGTTCAACAATGAACTCGGCCATCCGTGGACCGCGCTGCGCGCCGATGCCGACACCCGCTTCCTGGTACTGGAACTGTCCGCACGCGGCCCTGGACATATCGCCGCACTCGCGCGGGTCGCACCGCCGAAGATCGGCGTTGTGCTCAATGTCGGCACCGCCCATCTCGGCGAATTCGGCAGCCGTGAGGCCATTGCGCAGACCAAGGGCGAACTCGTCGAGGCGCTGCCGCCGACCGGACTCGCCGTGCTCAATGCCGACGATCCGCAGGTGGCCGCGATGGCCGCGCGCACGAATGCCCGCGTGGTGACGGTCGGCCAGGCGGCGAGCGCCGAAATCCGGGCCACCGACGTCCAACTGGACGCCGAGGCCCGCGCGGGTTTCACGCTGCACACCGGCAAGGGCAGCATTGCGGTGCAATTGGCCGTGCACGGCGAGCACCAGGTCGGCAACGCACTGGCCGCGACGGCGGTTGCGCTCGAATGCGGCGCCGACCTCGAAACCGTTGCGCGGGCACTGTGCGGTGCGCACCCCGCATCGGCGCGCCGCATGGATGTGCGGACCACCGCCGACGGCATCACCGTGGTCAACGATTCCTATAACGCCAATCCGGATTCGGTGCGCGCCGCCCTCAAGGCCCTGGTGACCATGTCCCGCGCGGGCGGCACTCCGCGCCGCAGCTGGGCCGTGCTCGGCGAAATGGGCGAACTGGGCGAGGAATCTGTCATCGAACACGACCGGATCGGCCGCCTCGCAGTGCGTCTGGATGTCTCCCGGCTGATCGTCGTCGGCACCGGAAGGCCATCCCACGCGATGCATCAGGGTGCGGTAATGGAAGGCTCTTGGGGCGAGGAGTCGATCCTCGTGCCCGATATCGGCGCAGCCATCGCACTGCTCGACAGCGAGGTCGAGTCGGGCGATGTGGTGCTGGTCAAAGCGTCCAAGGCGGTCGGCCTGTGGGAGGTCGCCGAACATTTGACCGGCGCGGAGCGTGCGGGAACTAGGGGTAGCACGGAGGCGCTTGGATGAGGCAGATTCTGTTCGCGGCGGGGATCGCGCTGGCGGTCTCCATCTTGTTGACGCCGCTGTTGATACGGATCTTCGCCAGGCAGGGCTTCGGCCAGGAGATCCGGGTCGACGGTCCGGCCAGTCATCAGGCCAAGCGCGGCACCCCGACCATGGGTGGTGTGGCCATCCTGGTCGGCATGTGGGCGGGTTACCTCGGCTCACATCTGATCGGCATCGGCTACGACGCCGACGGGCCGTCCGCATCGGGCATTCTGGTGCTCGGGCTGACCACCGCACTCGGTGTGGTCGGCTTCCTCGACGACTTCATCAAGCTGCGCAAGCAGCGCAATCTGGGGCTGTCGGCCGCGGGCAAGTACATCGGTCAGATCAGCGCCGCGGTCATTTTCGGCGTGCTCGCCCTGCAGTTCCGCGGCGGCAACGGGTTGACTCCGGCGAGTAAGCATCTGTCCTACGTCCGCGATATCACCACGGTATCGATGGGCGTGATCATCTTCCTGTGCTGGGTCTGCCTGCTGGTCGTCGCCTGGTCGAATGCGGTGAACCTGACCGACGGCCTGGATGGTCTGGCGGCGGGTTCGATGAGCCTGGTGCTCGGCGCCTACGTGATCATTACGTTCTGGCAGTACCGCAATGCCTGCGCGACGATTCCGGAGGCGGGCTGCTACAACGTGCGCGATCCGCTGGATCTGGCGCTGGTATGTGCCTCGGCCGCCGCTGCGTGTGTGGGCTTCCTGTGGTGGAATGCCGCACCGGCCAAGATCTTCATGGGCGATACCGGTTCGCTGGCCCTCGGCGGCATGCTCGCCGGACTCTCGATCACCACCCGGACGGAATTGCTGATGGTCGTGATCGGCGCGCTGTTCGTCGCCGAGACCGCCTCGGTGGTGCTGCAGGTCGCGGTGTACCGCACTACCCGCAACCGGCTATTCAAGATGGCGCCGTTCCACCATCACTTCGAACTCAGCAAATGGGCCGAGACTACGGTGATCATCCGGTTCTGGCTACTGGCGGCCATGGCGTCGGCGGTCGGACTCGGCCTGTTCTATAGCGAATATCTCTCAGCGGTCGGGTGAAGTAGCGATGGTCGAACATTCTCCGAGGGCCCTGCGGACACCGGGGCCCATGCTCGAATTCCTGCGCGGCCGTGACGTTCTGGTGGCCGGATGGGGTGTCTCGGGTCGCTCGCTGATCGAACCGCTGCGCGATATAGGCGCGCACCCGGTGGTCACCGACGGCGGCGCGGCCGCACTGGCAGAGGCGGCCGGGCTCGGCCTCGACATCGCGACCTGTGCCGAACTGGAATCCGCGGACTGGAGCCGGTTCGCGCTGGTCATCACCAGTCCGGGCTGGCGACCGGACTCACCGGTGCTGGCCGCGGCGGTGACCGAGGGCACCCCGGTCTGGGGCGATGTCGAATTCGCCTGGTGGGTCGATCAGGCCAGAATCTACGGTCCGGTCCGTAAATGGCTGGTGGTGACCGGGACCAATGGCAAGACCACCACCACCTCGATGGTGCATTCGATCCTGCGCGCGGCGGGAGTCGCCAGTGTCGCCTGCGGCAATATCGGGCTGCCGATTCTGGACGCGTTGCGGCGCAATCCCGGTCCGCAGGTGCTCGCGGTCGAACTGTCCTCGTTCCAATTGCATTGGGCGCCTTCGGTGCGGCCCGAGGCCGGTGTGGTGCTGAATGTGGCCGAGGACCATCTGGATTGGCACGGCGGCCTCGATGCCTATGCCGCCGCCAAGTCCAGGGCGCTGTACGGCCGCGTCGGTGTCGTCGGACTCGACGATCCAGTGGCCGCCTCGCTGGCCCGGCGCAGTAGGGCGCGCCGGACGGTCGGCTTCCGGATCGGCGTGCCCGCCGACGGCGAACTCGGTGTCGTGGACGGCAAACTGCTCGACCGCGCCTTCACCAAGGCCGCGATCCTCGCCGAAGTCGGCGATATCAGCCCCAAGGGACCCGCCGGTGTCGCCAACGCGCTCGCGGCCGCCGCGCTGACCAGGGCCATCGATATCGCACCGCAGTTCGTGCGGGAAGGTCTCATCGAGCACAAGGTCGGTCCGCATCGGTCCGCATTCGTCCGTGAGCTGGCCGGGGTCGAATTCATCGATGACTCCAAGGCCACCAACCCGCATGCCGCACGCTCATCGATTCTCGGCCACCCGCAGGTGGTTTGGATTGCCGGCGGGCAATTGAAGGGGGCCTCGGTCGAGGATCTGGTCGAGGAGATCGCCGACCGGCTCGCCGCCGCCGTACTGCTCGGCGCCGACGCGCCGGTGATCGCGGCCGCTTTGGCGCGACACGCGCCCGAGGTCCCGGTCATCGAGGTCCGCGCGGGAGACCATGCAGGCATGGGTGACGCTGGGACCGATGATGCCGCGAGCGCCGACGCCGTCATGGCGCGTGCCGTTCGTGCCGCGGCCGGGCTCGCCCGTCGCGGTGACACCGTGCTACTGGCCCCGGCCGCGGCCTCCTTGGATATGTTCGCCGACTACACCCACCGCGGGCGCAGCTTCGTCGCCGCGGTGGCCGCCCTGGAAGACGGTGACATCGGGCGGCAACTATGACCGAGACCCCGCGGCGGAGACGGCAGCGGAGCGTGACCACGGAGAGTTCCGGGAGCGCCGCCGATCGGACACCGCGGCGGAATCGGCTGGCCGCCACCAAATTCGGCGCCTGGCTGGCGCGCCCGCTCGCGTCCTTCCATCTCGTCGTCACGATCGCGACGCTGCTCACCGTGCTCGGCCTGGTCATGGTGCTCTCGGCGTCGAGCGTCGAGGCGTATGTCGTTGGTGGCTCGGCGTATTCGCTGTTCATCCAGCAGGCCATGTTCGCCGCGATCGGTGCGGTGCTGTTCTATCTCGCGCTGCGGATTTCGCTGCGGCGGTTACGGCAGTGGTCGTTTCCGCTGTTCGCGATCTCGGTGCTGGCGCTCGTGCTGGTCCTGATCCCGGGCATCGGCTCGCAGGTACAGGGCGCGCGGCGCTGGTTCTTCCTCGGCCCGATCTCGGTGCAGCCCTCGGAGATCGTCAAGGTGACCCTGGTGGTGTGGGGTGCGCATCTGCTCGCCTCGCGTCGCTCCGAACAGGCGAGCCTCAAGGAAATCCTGGTGCCGCTGGTACCCGCCGGTCTGCTGGTTTGCCTGCTCGTGGTGCTCGAGCCGAATCTGTCGACCACGATCGCGCTCGGCATCGTGCTGGCCGCGCTGCTGTGGTTCGGCGGGCTGCCGGTGCGACTGTTCGTCACCATCGCTATCTCGGGTGTTATCGCCGCGGGCATACTCGCGCTGTCCGCGGGCTACCGCTCGGACCGCATGCGCGCGTTCTTCAATCCGGGCGACGATCCGCAGGGCATCAATTACCAAGCGCGCCAAGCGTTGTACTCACTGGCCGATGGCGGCATCTGGGGCCGTGGTCTCGGGCAGAGCCGGGCCAAATGGCAGTACCTGCCGAATGCGCACAACGACTTCATCTTCGCCATCATCGGCGAGGAACTCGGCTTCCTCGGCTGCGCACTGGTTTTGGGGTTGTTCGCGCTGTTCGTCTACACCGGCCTGCGGATCGCGAGCCGCTCGGTCGATCCGTTCCTGCGGCTGCTCACCGCGACCGCGACGACCTGGATCACCGGTCAGGCGCTGATCAATATCGGCTATGTGGTCAACTTGCTCCCGGTGACCGGGCTGCAGCTGCCGCTGGTCTCGGCGGGCGGCTCGTCGCTGGCGATCACGCTGTTCATGTTCGGCATCATCGCCAATGCGGCCAGACATGAGCCCGAGGCGATCGCGGCGCTGCAGGCCGGACAGGACGGCCGATTCAGCCGACTGCTGCGGCTGCCCAAGCCGGAGGTGTACTCACCGGCCAAGGCGGATGCGGCGCGGGCGCGCACGGCCGCGGCCAAGGCCAAGGCCGCCGAACAGCGGGCGCGGGCCGAGCGGGCAAAAGCCGAGCGGGCGCGGGCGGCACTGCCGCCGAGCCGACGGCCGCAAGCCGACCCGGGGCGCCGCCGCGTGCCGGAGAGCCGGGGGACGAGTTCCCTGCGGGCGACCAGGGCGTGGGAGCCGAGCTATCCGATAAACCATGCGAGAGATCGGGGAAGATCCAGGTGAGTGACCCACTGTCGGTGATCGTCGCTGGCGGTGGCACCGCGGGCCATATCGAGCCCGCGCTGGCCGTCGCCGACGCACTGAAGCGACTCGACGATTCGATCCGGGTCACCGCACTCGGCACCGAACGCGGACTCGAGACCAAACTGGTGCCCGAGCGCGGCTATCCGCTCGAGTTGATCCCGCCGGTTCCGTTGCCGCGCAAGCCGACCGCGGATCTGCTGCGCCTGCCCGGTCGGGTGCGCGCCTCGGTGGCCAGGACCCGAGCGGTCATCGATACGGTCGGGGCCGATGTGATCGTCGGCTTCGGCGGCTATGTCGCGCTGCCCGCCTACCTCGCCGCGGGCCGGGGCTTGTCGGGGCGCAGGCGCGCGGTGCCGGTGGTGGTGCACGAGGCGAATGCCAAGGCGGGCATCGCCAATAAGGTCGGCGCCAGGCGCGCCGCCCGAGTGTTCGCCGCCGTACCCGATTCCGGGCTCGTCAACGCCGAGGTCATCGGCATTCCGGTGCGCGGCTCCATTACGGCACTGGACCGGGCCGCACTGCGGGCCGAGGCCCGCGCGCACTTCGGCCTGCCCGCCGAGGGGCCGGTCCTGCTGGTCTTCGGCGGATCTCAGGGCGCGGTGTCATTGAACAAAGCGGTCTCCGGCGCGGCGGCGCAGCTGGCCGCCGCGGGTGTTTCGGTACTGCACGCGCACGGCCCCAAGAACACCCTCGAAGTGCAGGAATCGGGTGAAGGAGGGGTGCGCTATCTCGCCGTGCCGTATCTTTCCCGAATGGACTTGGCCTATGCCGCCGCGGACGCGGTCGTCTGCCGCTCCGGCGCGATGACCGTCGCCGAAGTGTCGGCGGTCGGCCTGCCCGCGTTCTATGTGCCGCTGCCGCACGGCAACGGTGAGCAGGAACTCAATGCCAGGCCGATCGTCCGCCAAGGGGGTGGCAGAATCGTCCCCGATGCCGAGCTGACCCCGAAATACGTGATCGACGAGGTGATACCGCTGCTGACCGACCGCGCACGGCTGATCCAGATGGGCCTGTCCGCCGCAGGCGCCGGGCATCGCGATGCCGCCGACGAGCTGGCGCGCATTGTCGTTGAGGTGAGCGGCCGGTGACCACGGGTGCCGAGGCCACCGAATCCGGGGCGATCGAGCCCGGGGCCGCCGACGAGGCGCGCTCGACTTTGCCGCCCGAATTGGCGCGCGTGCACATGGTCGGGATCGGCGGGGCCGGAATGTCCGGAATCGCCCGCATCCTGCTCTCGCGCGGCGGCTCGGTCTCCGGTTCGGACGCCAAGGAGAGCCGCGGTGTACTCGCGTTGCGGGCCCGCGGCGCCCAGGTGCGCATCGGTCACGACGCCAGCGCCCTCGATCTGCTGCCCGGTGGCCCGACCGCGGTGGTCACCACCTACGCCGCCATCCCGAAGACCAATCCCGAACTGGTCGAGGCGAATCGGCGCGATATTCCGGTGCTGCTGCGCCCCGCCGTGCTCGCATCCCTGATGCAGGGGCACCGAACCCTGCTGGTCTCCGGTACGCACGGCAAGACCTCCACCACCTCGATGCTGATCGTGTCGTTGCAGCACTGCGGATTCGATCCGTCCTTCGCCGTCGGCGGTGAACTCAATGAGGCGGGCACCAATGCCCACCACGGCACCGGCGAGATCTTCGTCGCCGAGGCCGACGAGAGCGACGGGTCACTGCTGCAATACGACCCGGATGTCGCGGTGGTCACCAATATCGAATCCGATCACCTGGACTTCTTCGGTACCGATGAGGCCTACGTCCAGGTCTTCGACGATTTCGCCGATCGCCTCGCCCCTGGCGGCCTGCTGGTGGTGTGTCTGGACGATCCCGGTTCCCGCGCGCTGGCCGAGCGGATCGGTCCGCGCTTGGCGCAGAAGAATGTCCGGGTGCTCGGCTACGGCTCGGGTGAACTGCCCGACGCGCCGGTGCCGGTCGGGGTGCGACTGCACAGCTGGGAGCCGCGCGATGTCGGCGGACTCGCGCAATTCCAACTCGCCGACGAGGCGGCCCCGCGCACGCTGCGACTGTCGGTACCCGGTCGGCATATGGCACTCAACGCGCTGGCGGCGCTGCTCGCTGCGCGTGCCGCGGGTGCCGATGTGGACGAAATCGTCCAGGGGCTGGAGGGTTTCGGCGGTGTGCATCGCCGATTCCAGTTCGCGGGCCGGGAAAACGGCGTGCGGGTCTTCGACGATTACGCCCACCACCCGACCGAGGTGCGCGCGGTGCTCGGCGCCGCCGCCGAGTTGGTGCAGCAGGAGGCCCGCGACGGCGCCCGCTCTCGGCAGGGCCGGGTCATCGTGGTGTTCCAGCCGCACCTCTACAGTCGCACCGCCACCTTCGCCCAGGATTTCGGTGCGGCGTTGAGCCTGGCCGACGAAGTCGTTGTGCTGGATGTCTATGGCGCGCGGGAGAAGCCGCTGCCGGGCGTCAACGGCGCACTGGTCGCCCAGGCCGTCACCAAACCCGTGCACTACCAGCCGGATATGTCGCGGGTCGGCCGCCAGGTCGCCCGACTCGCACTGCCCGGTGATGTCGTGATCACCATGGGCGCCGGCGATGTGACGATGCTGGGCAGCCAGATCCTCGACGGCCTGCGAGCGCGTCCGCAATACGGCCGGTGACCCTCGGTGCGAATCGCGGGTGACTGGTTCGAACAGTGGGCCCGGCTGAGTCGTTCCGGCCGCTTCCGACTGGGGAGTTTGCTCGCCGTGTGCGTCGTTACAGTTCTCGCGGTGCTGGCTTGGTTCACCCCGGTGCTGTCGGTGAGCACCGTGGAGATCGACGGATTGGTCACGGTGCCCGAACAGCAGGTGCGCGACAAACTCGAGATCCCCTCCGGGCGCTCGATGTTGCGCATCGATACCGATGCGATGGCCCAGCGGGTGGTGAGCATTCCGAAGGTGCGCAGCGCGCGGGTGCAACGGGTATTTCCGTCCAAGGTCAAGGTGACGGTCGTGGAGCGCACGCCCGTATTGTTCTGGGACAGCCCGCAGGGCGCGCATCTGATGGATGCCGACAGTGTCGAGTTCGCAATCGACGAACCGCCGATCGGTGTGCCGAAGCTCGATACCGCCGATCCCGGCGGCGGCGATCCGGTGACCCGCGCGGCGGTCTCGGTATTGTCGGTGCTACCTGCGGCGCTGGTCATTCAGGTGGACGAGGTTGTCGCGCGGTCGATTTCGAATATTTCACTGAACCTGCGCGATGGTCGCACGGTACTGTGGGGTGGAACCAATGACGCGGAACGCAAGGCGGCAGTGGTAATGCCGTTGTTGACCCGCGATGGAACGGTGTTCGATGTTTCGAGTCCGAATCTGGTCACGGTAAAGTGATCGATACCCATTGTGCCCAGGGGATTTTCGATGGAACTGTGACCGCAGTGGGAACAGGCCAGCGAGACCGGGGGTTCGGGGGCAACCGTCCACGATACGGCGTGTCGTGCGGCGAGACGAGAGGGATCACACAAGATTCTGTCAGTCGTTTCGGCGCGCCTGCACGCCTATCGCGGCGGCTGCGAATAGCGTTCCGCAGCAGTCGGATACTTGACATAACGCTAACCCTATGGTTGAGGTTTAGGGTTTGCTCGGGCAGTGGCGCACCTCGCGAAACTGCCGGAGCAAAACAACCGGGGTTTCCACGGGCTGAATGTCGAGAATCCGAAAACGACAGACTTTAGATCGAAGGAAGGCGAGAGCCCATGACGCCCCCGCACAACTACCTTGCTGTGATCAAGGTCGTCGGTATCGGCGGCGGCGGCGTGAATGCCGTCAACCGGATGATCGAGCAGGGACTCAAGGGAGTCGAGTTCATCGCGGTCAACACCGACGCGCAGGCGCTGCTGATGAGCGATGCCGACGTCAAACTCGACGTCGGCCGTGAGCTCACGCGCGGTCTCGGCGCCGGTGCCGACCCGGAGGTCGGCCGCAAGGCCGCCGAGGATCACAAGGACGAGATCGAAGAGGTGCTCAAGGGCGCCGACATGGTCTTCGTCACCGCGGGCGAGGGCGGTGGCACCGGTACCGGTGGCGCGCCCGTCGTGGCCAGCATCGCGCGCAAGCTCGGCGCCCTCACCATCGGCGTGGTGACCAGGCCGTTCTCCTTCGAGGGCAAGCGGCGGGGCAACCAGGCCGAAGTGGGCATCAACCTGCTGCGCGAATCCTGCGACACGCTCATCGTCATTCCGAACGATCGGCTGCTGCAGCTCGGTGACGCCGCGGTCAGCCTGATGGATGCCTTCCGTTCCGCGGACGAGGTACTGCTCAACGGTGTGCAGGGCATTACCGATCTGATCACCACGCCCGGTCTGATCAACGTCGACTTCGCCGATGTGAAGAGCGTGATGTCCGGTGCGGGTAGCGCTTTGATGGGTATCGGCTCGGCGCGCGGTGAGGGCCGTTCGGTCAAGGCCGCCGAGTCGGCGATCAATTCGCCACTGCTCGAGGCATCGATGGATGGTGCGCACGGTGTGCTGCTCTCGATCGCGGGCGGTTCGGATCTGGGCCTGTTCGAAATCAATGAGGCCGCCTCGCTGGTACAGGAGGCCGCGCATATCGAGGCCAATATCATCTTCGGTACCGTCATCGACGATTCGCTCGGCGATGAGGTTCGCGTCACGGTGATCGCCGCCGGTTTCGACGGCGGCGGCCCGGCCCGGCGCACCTTCGAGGCGGGCCGCGGCGCGATCGGGTCGGGCCGGGCCGGTGAGATCGGTCCAAGCAGCAGGACCAGCGAGATCGCCGCGTCCGCGCGCACCGAAACCGCTTCCGCCGCAGGTCAAACCAGCTCCACCCGGGGCGCGGCGCCGAGCTACCGCGATACCGAGCGGCCCCGCACACTGGCCGAGCCGACGGTGGCACACAACTCGCGCTCGCATATCGAACCGCCCGATTCCGATGACGATGACGACGTCGATGTGCCCTCGTTCATGCGTCGGTAGGTCATGAGCAATCGCTAGGCCGGACTGGCACACTGGGCGGTATGCCCACGCAACAACAGATCTTGTACGTACATGGGTAACTCGTCGGGCACGACCAGCACCCAGCCAAGCACACGACCGTCGGCCCGCGACGGCGCCGTCGACGCGCCCGACGATCGGCAAAAGTTCCGGGGAGGCGGGGGAGCAGCGCCGACTTTGACCGTTCGACGGGTGACCACTACGAGGGCGGGCGGTTTCTCGGCGCCGCCGTACGATTCGTTCAATCTCGGGGATCACGTGGGGGACGACCCGGCGACCGTGCAACGGAACCGGGACCGGCTGGCCGAGGGGATCGGCCTCACGCCGGATCGGCTCGTGTGGATGGAACAGATCCACGGGCGCAATGTCGAAATCATCGATGGGCCACGGGATGCGCCGGTGCCGGCCACCGACGCACTGGTGACCACGGTGCCCGGTCTGGCGCTGGTGGTGCTCACCGCGGACTGTGTACCGGTTCTGCTATCCGATGATGAGGCGGGCGTGCTCGCGGCGGTGCACGCCGGTCGGATCGGGGCGCGCATCGGCATTGTGCCGCGGGTACTGGACGCGATGGTTTCGGTCGGCGCTCGCCTCGAGCGCATCGGTGCCTTCCTCGGTCCGGCCGCATCGGGCAGACAGTACGAGGTGCCCGCCGCGATGCGCGCCGATGTCGAGGCGCATCTGCCCGGCAGTGCCACCACAACCGTGCGCGGCACTCCCGGCCTCGACCTGCGCGCCGGAATTCGGCGCCAACTCACCGAGGCCGGAATCGGCGGGGTCGCCGTCGACCCGCGGTGCACAATCGAGGACAAGACCTTGTTCAGTCATCGCCGCGGCGCGCCGACCGGCCGCATGGCCGGGGTGATCTGGATGCAGGCGGACGCATGAGCGAGCGCAGCGAGCGAACGATCGACGCAGCCGCGGCGCCGGAATCCGTTGCGGCCGAGAAGATGGACGGTCGGACCGCCGAATTGGCGGCGAACCTCGCCGAACTGAACAAGCGGATCGGAGCGGCTTGTCATGCGGCCGGGCGTGATCCGGGTTCGGTGCGGCTGCTGCCGGTGACGAAGTTCTTTCCCGCCAGTGACGTCGCGATCCTGTACCGCTTGGGCTGCAGGGAATTCGGCGAGTCCAGGGAGCAGGAGGCCACCGCCAAGGTCGCGGAGCTGGCCGCGCTGGCAGATGCACGCTGGCACATGATCGGTCGACTGCAGCGCAACAAGGCGCGCACCGTCGCGCACTGGGCGCACACCGTGCACTCGGTTGACAGCGAACGTCTGGCAACGGCCCTTGACACCGCGGCACGGGCCGCACTGGACGCCGGAGAGCGCAGTGAACCTGTTCGAGTTCTGGTCCAGGTGAGCCTGGACGTGGATCCCGGCCGCGGTGGCGTCGCCCCCGAAGATCTTGTGGCACTGACGGATCGGGTGGCCGCCGCGGCGGGACTGCAGCTCGCGGGCCTGATGGCGATCCCCCCGCTCGACGCCACGCCGGACGATGCTTTTGCACGCCTGGCAACTTTGCACGAGGTGATACGCGCAAATCATCCCGACGCCATCGAACTGTCCGCCGGAATGTCGAGCGATCTGGAATCGGCGATCGAACACGGTTCGACCTGTGTGCGTGTCGGTACCGCCTTGATGGGCGCCCGACCGATAACCTCGGCGTAGCAAAGAAACCTCATCAGTCACATTTGACACATATGCTGGGACTGGAGAGGGCTGAGCAAGACTTCAACACCCGGCCGCCACCGGGGCCGAAGGAAGGTCGACCGAAATGAGCGAACGCGACAGCGAGGTGCAGGCATGAGCACGCTGCACAAGTTCAAGGCGTACTTCGGCATGGTTCCGCTCGAGGATTACGAAGACGATTACGTCGCCGAACCTGCCCCTCGCGGCGCGGACGAGCGTGGCTCCCGTCGGCCCCGGCCCCGTGACTACCCCGAGCGCGCCGGATACGGCGCGGACCGCTATGCCGACGACCGCTACGACGATGAGCCGGATTACCCTGAGCCCGCGTACAAGTCGCCGTACAAGGCGGGCTATCCGATGTCTCGGCGCGACGATTACGTCGACGAGCCCTATGTGGACGACCGCTATGACGCGCGGCCGCGTCCCACCAGGATCGATACCGCACCGGCCGCCAGCCGATTCCGTGCGGGCGGTAATGCGCCGATGCTGCGGGGAGCCACCAGAGGTGCGCTCGCCGTCGATCCCGAGGCCGAGGAGCGGCGCATGGAGGAGCGCGTGCGCCCCGAGCCCGCTCCCGCACGTCGGCCGGGGATCTTCGAGGACGGAGGTCCCTTGTCCAAGATCACGACGCTGCGCCCGCGCGACTACAGCGAGGCCCGCATCATCGGTGAGCGTTTCCGCGAGGGCAACCCGGTGATCATGGACCTGGTCGATCTGAGCAACGCCGATGCGAAGCGCCTGGTCGACTTCGCCGCTGGTCTGGCCTTCGCGCTGCGTGGATCATTCGACAAGGTCGCGACCAAAGTGTTCCTGCTCTCACCGGCCGATGTCGATGTCTCCGCCGAAGAACGTCGCAGGATCGCCGAAACCGGCTTCTACAACCAGAAATAGCGTTGTGCTCCCGGGGGTTCTGTTAGACCCGTTGCGTATGGGGCGGACCTATTCAAGCGGCTGACGAGCAGTCACCAGCGGTGTGGTCATTTTGCGCGACGCGGATTTTGGGGCAGAGTGAGGCGGTGGCCTTGTTCGCGGTGTTGTACTTCGTACTGTTCATCTTCTGGCTGTTGTTGATCAGCCGTGTGATCGTCGAGTTCATCCGTAGCTTTGCCCGGGACTGGCGCCCTAGCGGCTTCGTCGCCGTGATCCTCGAGGTGATCTTCACCATCACCGACCCACCGGTGAAACTCCTGAGGCGGTTGATACCACCGGTGTCATTGGGAGGAATTCGACTCGATCTGTCGATTATGGTCCTGCTTTTCGTCGTCTTCATCTCGATGACGTTTGTGGGCAGCCACGCCGACGGGTAGCCCCAGTGTGACAGAATGAACCGAGAAGATAGCTTGCTAGATCTGCTAGATCTCCAAAAGACGCGCGAAGGGATCCTTCCATGCCGCTGACCCCAGCCGATGTGCACAACGTCGCGTTCAGCAAACCGCCGATCGGGAAGCGCGGCTACAACGAGGATGAGGTAGACGCGTTCCTGGATCTCGTGGAGCAGGAGCTCTCGCGCCTTATCGAGGAGAACGCTGACCTGCGGCAGCGGGTTGCCGAGCTGGATGCGGAACTGGCCGATGCCAAGAAGAATCGCCCCCCGGCACAACCGAACCCGGTGAAATCGCCGGTGCAGCAGATGCCGCCGCCGCAGCCCGAGCCCATCAAGCCCCCGGTGCAGCAGGCTCCGCCGCCGCCACCGATGCCTGTCGCTGCGCCGGTAGCCAAGGATGCGCCGAGTGCCGATGCGAACCTGCAGGCGGCCAAGGTGCTCAGCCTCGCCCAGGAGATGGCGGACCGGCTGACCACCGACGCGAAGACCGAAGCGGAGAATCTGCTCTCCAATGCGCGTGCCAATTCCGAGCGTCTGGTGGGCGATGCCCGGACTCGTTCGGAAGCGATGATCGCCGATGCCCGCCAGAAGTCGGACGCGATGCTCTCCGATGCGCAGGCCCGCTCGGACAACCAGCTACGGCAGGCAAAAGAGAAGGCCGACGCGCTGCAGGCCGACGCCGAGCGCAAGCACGCCGAGATCATGGCCACCATCACCCAGCAGCGCAGCGTGCTGGAGAGCCGGATCGAGCAGCTCAAGACCTTCGAGCGGGAATACCGCGTGCGGCTGAAGTCGTACCTGGAGTCGCAGCTCGAGGAGTTGGAGAACCGTGGCTCGGCTGTTCCGGTCGATGGCGGCGAGGCCTTCGTCGACGCCAATACCGCGAACAATCTCGCTCCCGCGTCGTTCGCCAAGGGCGGCAAGTAATCTCGTATTGGAGAGACATCTCCGCTGTAGTTGCTGTTCGAGTAGCTAGAGCTACCTGCCGAACCGCCTGGCATGCCTAGGGGGTCATCATGCTCGTCTTGACGCTCGTCCTTGCCGCGATCGGATTCGCCCTGCTTGTGGCCGCGCTGACCACCGGGTCGGTGCTGTGGGCCTGGGGTTGCATCCTCGTATGTGTCATTGGCGCTGTGCTGTTGCTGGTGAGTGCGCTCTCCATGCGGAGTTCCGACAGCGACGCCGCGCCGCCACCCGGTCGGCATGCGAAACGGTGAAGTGTGGCCACAACCTAGTGGTTTGACCGCACTGGTTAGAATCAAACATGTATGCGGCGTCGATCCGGCCATCACCGGGGAGCCTTCGGAAGAACGGTGCGCCTCGCGCGCCAAGTAGAACCGAACGGGAGAGCCCGTTACAGCTCATAACGAGAGGTCCTGGTGGTTGCGCGGATCGTGCGCGGCTCCCGGGCAAGCGGGGTGGTACCGCGGTTTCGACGCAACGGGCGTCGTCATCGTCCCCGTGCTGACAGATACGCGCTACGGCGCGGCGGCACGAGGAGACGCATCCGCGATGGCGGACGAACCTTCCAGCAGCGCATACCCGCGCGTCGATCTGGGCGCTGGTACCGGGGCATCCTTCCCGGACCTGGAACGTCGTGTGCTCGACGGCTGGGCCACCGACGACACCTTCCGCGCCAGCATCGAGAACCGCTCGGGCGCCGGAGAGTTCGTCTTCTACGACGGGCCGCCGTTTGCCAACGGATTGCCACATTACGGACATCTGCTCACCGGGTATGTCAAGGATCTTGTCCCACGTTTCCAGACGATGCGCGGGAAGCGGGTCGATCGGCGTTTCGGCTGGGACTGTCACGGACTGCCCGCGGAAATCGAAGCGGAAAAGCAGCTCGGTATAACGGACAAATCACAGATCGATGCGATGGGGCTCGCGGAATTCAATGCGGCCTGTAAATCCTCGGTGCTGCGTTACACGGGTGAATGGCGTGACTATGTGACGCGTCAGGCTCGCTGGGTCGACTTCGACAACGACTACAAGACGCTTGATCTCGACTTCATGGAGTCGGTGATGTGGGCGTTCAAGTCGCTGCACGAGAAGGGCCTGATCTACCAGGGCTTCCGGGTGCTGCCCTACAGCTGGTACGAGCAAACGCCGCTGTCGAATCAGGAAACCCGGCTCGACGACGCGTACAAGATGCGTCAGGACCCGGCCGTCACCGTCGATATGGTGCTGCGGGTACCGGCCGACCATCCGCTGCACGCCCTAGACGGCGCCAATGCACTGATCTGGACCACCACGCCGTGGACGCTGCCGTCGAACCTGGCGATCGCGGTGCATCCGGATGTGCGCTACATGCATGTGCGCGCCGCCGACGGTAAGCGCTATCTGCTGGCCGCGGAACGGGTGTCGCACTATGCCCGCGAATTCGGCGGCGCTGAATCGGCTGGTCGCTCCGCAGACTCCGCTCCTGTCGAGCTGCTCGGCGAGTACGACGGTGCCGCCCTCGCGGATCTGTCGTATGCCCCGCCGTTCGACTTCTTCGTCGGTCATCCGAACGCGCACCGCGTGCTGACCGCCGACTATGTGACCACCGACTCCGGCACCGGCATCGTGCACCTCGCACCGGCCTTCGGTGAGGAGGATATGGACGTCGCATCGGCCAACGGCATCGAGCTGGTGCAGCCGCTGGATCCGGGCGGCAAGTTCACCTCGATGGTGCCGCCGTACGAGGGCATGATGGTCTTCGACGCGAACCCGGTGATCATCAAGGACCTCAAGGCCGCGGGGAAGCTGCTGCGGCACGAGACGATCGAGCACTCCTACCCGCACAGCTGGCGTTCCGGCCAGCCGCTGATCTACATGGCGGTGCCGTCCTGGTTCGTCGCGGTGACCAAATTCCGCGACCGGATGGTCGAGCTGAACAAGCAGATCACCTGGGTGCCCGAGCACATCCGCGACGGTCAGTTCGGCAAGTGGCTCGAGGGCGCGCGGGACTGGAATATCAGCCGCAACCGCTACTGGGGCAGCCCGATCCCGGTGTGGGTGTCCGATGATCCGGCCTATCCGCGCACCGACGTATACGGCTCGCTCGATGAGCTGGAGCGCGACTTCGGTGTGCGCCCGACCGATCTGCACCGGCCGATGATCGACGAGCTGACCAGGCCCAATCCGGACGATCCGACGGGTCGGTCGACCATGCGCCGGGTGCCGGAGGTCCTGGACTGCTGGTTCGAGTCCGGCTCGATGCCCTATGCCCAGGTGCACTACCCGTTCGAGAACAAGGAGTGGTTCGACAACCACTTCCCCGGCGACTTCATCGTCGAATACAACGGGCAGACCCGCGGCTGGTTCTATACCCTGCACGTGCTCTCGACCGCGCTGTTCGACAGCCCGGCCTTCAAAACCGTTGCCGCACACGGCATCGTGCTCGGTGACGACGGGCTGAAGATGAGCAAGTCCAAGGGCAACTACCCGGATGTGAACGAGGTGTTCAACCGGGACGGCTCCGATGCGATGCGCTGGTTCCTGATGAGTTCGCCGATCCTGCGCGGCGGCAATCTCATCGTCACCGAGCGCGGTATTCGCGAGGGGGTCGGCCACGCGCTGCGCCCGCTGTGGAACGCATGGACCTTCCTGCAGCTCTACGCCTCGAAACCCGGTGTGTGGCGCACGGATTCGCCGCATGTGCTGGACCGCTACATCCTGGCCAAACTCGCCGCGACCCGGGATGCGATGACCGAGGCGCTCGACGTCTACGACATCGCGGGCGCCTGTGAGGAGTTGCGCTCGTTCGCCGACGCGCTGACCAATTGGTATGTGCGCCGGTCGCGTTCGCGCTTCTGGGAAGAGGACCGGGATGCGGTCGACACGCTGCATACGGTGCTCGAGGTCGTCACCCGGCTGGCTGCGCCGCTGCTGCCGCTGATCTCCGAGGTGATCTGGCGCGGGCTCACCGGCGAGCAGTCGGTGCACCTGGCCGATTGGCCCAAGGAGGGCGAGCTGCCGGAGGATTCGGATCTGGTGGCTGCGATGGACGAGGTCCGGGTGGTCTGCTCGACGGTGCTGAGTCTGCGCAAGGCACAGAACCTGCGGGTGCGCCTGCCGCTGGCCGAGGTCACCATTGCCGCGCCCGACGCCGAGCGGATGCGGCCCTTTGCCGACATCATCGCCGACGAGGTGAACGTCAAGAAGGTCGACCTGACCACCGATGTCGCCGTGCACGGCCGCTTCGAACTGGTCGTGAACGCCCGTGCCGCTGGCCCGCGCCTGGGCAAGGATGTGCAAACGGTGATCAAGGCGGTGAAGGCGGGCGAATGGTCCGAGAACGCCGACGGTGTGGTTACCGCGGCGGGCATCGAGTTGCTGCCCGAGGAGTACACCCAGCGCTTGGTTGCGGCCGAACCCGAATCCACGGCGGCGCTGCCCGGCAATGCCGGTCTGGTTGTCCTCGATTCGCAGGTGACCGAGGAACTCGAGGCCGAGGGCTGGGCCCGCGATGTGATCCGCGATCTGCAGGAGACGCGAAAGTCGCTGGGGCTCGACGTTTCCGACCGCATCACGGTGGTGCTCGCGGTACCCGATGACAAGCAGGCGTGGGCGCAGGTGCACCGAGATCTCATCGCGGGTGAAATCCTCGCCACCGAGCTGAGTTTCGGTGATCCGGGCGCGGATGCCGCCGATATCGTCGGTGGCGTGCGGGTGTCGATCGCCAGGGTCTGACGCGGCGGAGTTCGGGGCGAGGCCATTGGCCTCGCCCCGAATCGTGTGAGATAGATCACATGCTGAGAAATAGCTAATTCGCTGTCGTGGTTGCACAATGCCCGGCACAATCGGGCATGTTGCTGCTGATACGCAGGTTCACTCCTGTGACGGCAGTAAACGTTCGTGCTTGAACTGCTCTACCTGAAATACCTTGCGCCGCACGTGGATACGTGCTGGGCGCAGGTGCTGTGATGCGCGGTTCCCACCCCCGATGTCGAGGTCGGTACCGCGCGGTAGCCGGGTCGACGGAAGGGGCGAGCACACATGATCAGCGAATGCAGAAAGGCATTGCGCCGGATAGCTATTGGTTTTCTGGTATCGACCGTCGTCGCGCTGGCCCTGGCCGGGCCGGTGCACGGCGATACCGGCAGCGCCTCCGGTTCGGGCGGCGCCGGTTCGAGCGGCGCCGGTTCGAGCGGCACCGGTTCAGGTGGCACCGGTTCGGGTGGCTCGGGCTCGGCGTCCGGCAGTTCCAGCGGCTCTGCGGCACTACCGCTGCCGAGTGTTGCCGGACTCGGCGCCTTGGCCGCGGCGTACACCCAGATCGGCAAGCCCTATCAATGGGGCGGCACCGGACCGCTCGCGTGGGACTGTTCGGGTCTGGTGCAGTGGTCGTTCGCGCAGGTGGGAGTGCGGCTGCCGCGCACCACCTGGCAACAGGCCAGGGTCGGCGCCGCGGTCCCGTTGTCAGCGCTGTCGATGGGTGATGTCGTCATCCTGAACGAGGACGCGTCCCACGTCGGCATCTACGCGGGGCGCGGCCAGATCCTCGACGCCCACGACTGGGGGATCCCGGTCGGCCTGCATCCGCTCGCCGACTTCCACATCTACACGATCCGTCGTTTCTGAGCCCAATCGGCTACGTTTCCACCGAGCAGCGCGGTTGCGCGGAGACGGAAACGATGGGGAACGAGATGGCGATCGGTGTGCGTAGAGGATCGGCAGTGCGGGCGGCGGGTGCCGTCGCCGGGGCGCTACTGCTCGTCGCGGCGGTATCCGGCTGCGGCGATGATAAGAAGGACGCGGCGGCCTCGGCGCCCGGTGTGCTGGACGGCTTTTCGAAGCCGGAGAGTGTAGTGGTCGCCGGGGACAAGTGGTTCGTATCGAATATCGGTGCGACGCAGGAGCCGATGACCAAGGACGGCGACGGCTTCCTCTCGCGGCTGGACTCGACCGGAAAGGTGATCGAGCGCAAGGCGATTCCGCGTGCGGGGGATCCGCCGCTGAACGCGCCCAAGGGGATGGCCTACGCGGACAACAAGGTGTTCGTCGCCGATATCGATCGCGTCGTCGGCTATGACGTCGACACGCTGGGACAGGTCTTCGAGGCCCCGCTCGGCGGCGATGCCGCGGCGCTGCTCGATGACATTGCGGTGCTCGACGATAAGACTCTGCTGGTCACCGATACGGTGCGCGGTGCGGTGTACAAGCTCGATATCGAGAGCAAGAAGTTCGGCACGCTGACCACGTCGATTCCGGGCGCCAACGGCATCGTGCTCGACAAGTCCACCAAGACCGCCTATGTCGCCGGACTCGGCGCGCACTTCGAGGGCGGCGATCTGTACAAGTTCGGCATCGAGCACGCTCCGGCTGCCGTGGGCAAGGTCGGTACGGTGCACGGCGTATTCGATGGCATCGCACTGCTGCCCAACGGCGATCTCGCGGTATCGGACTGGGTGTCTGCCGATAAGCCGGTGCCCGGCACGATCAAGATCTATCACACCGATGGCACCGAGGTCGCGACCGTCAAGTTGCCCCAGGATCTGCACGGACCGGCCGATTTCACCCTGGATGGGGCCGGGAAGAACCTGATCGTGCCCGCGGTGGCCGACGATAAGGTCGCCATCGTCACGCTGCCCTGAGTCGCGCCGCCCTGAGCACGATCGAACCGGCCTGATCGAACCGGCCTGATCGAACCGGCCTGATCGAACCGGCCTGATCGAACCGGCCTGATCGAACCGGCCTGATCGAACCGGCCTGATCGAACCGGCC
>NZ_JBEXLC010000064.1:0-3668 GCF_040609795.1 Nocardia sp. NPDC004604 | reverse complement strand
CCTGATCGAACCAGCCTGATCGAACCAGCCTGATCGAACCAGCCTGATCGAACCGGGCCTGATTTAAGCGGTGCCTGATTGAAGCAGCGCCCAATTGAAGCAGCGCCCAATTGAAGCGGCGCCCGATTGAAGCGGTCCGGTCAGTCGACGAGCTGGCGCAGCAGCGGCCCGTACTGCGGATGGGCCAGGGCCGAGGCGAATTGGGCGACCAGGTAGTCGGCCGGGTTACCGGTGTCGTACCAGCGGCCCTGGATGACCTGACCGAAGACCGGGCTGTCGGCGGCGTGCACATTGATCGCATCGGTGAGGTAGACCTCGCCGGTGCGGTGTTCGTACCACTGCTCGGTCTGTCTGCGCAGCTCGGAGATGATGCCGGGGGTGACGACATAGCCGCCGATCGCGGCGAAGTTCGAGGGGGCGTCCTCGGGCTTCGGCTTCTCCCGCAGACCGGTGATGCGCAGCAGGCCGTTGCCGTGGTCGTCGGCGACGACCGGGACACCGTAGCGCTGGGATTCGGACGGATCCATCGGCATCAGTGCGAGCACCGGGGCGCCCGTCGCCTCGTAGGCGTCGATCAGCTGCTGCGCCCGCGGTACCCGGGCGACGAAGACGTCGTCGGGCCACAGCACCAGCATCGGCTCGTCGCCGAGATTACGGGCGGCGTTGAGCACGGGGGTGCCGTTGCCGTAGGGACCGTGCTGGTCCAGGTAGGTGATGTGACCGAGCCTGGACAGTTCACCGACCTCTTCCACTGCGTCGGCGTATGCGTCCTTGCCGTCGGCCCGCAGTTGGGCGACCAGCGCCGGATTCGGGCGGAAGTGGTCCTGGATCAAGGACTTTCCGCCGCTGACCACGATCGTGATATCGGTGATTCCGGATGCGACCAGCTCGCGGACGGTGTGCTCGATGACCGGCTTATCGCCGACCGGCAGCATCTCCTTGGGGATGGCCTTGGTCAGCGGCAGCAGGCGCGAGCCGATTCCGGCGGCCGGGATCACGGCCTTGCGGATCTTCATGATCCGATCATCACATACCAGGCGGGCTCCGAACGGCCGATCCCCAGGCTTCGGCAGTAGCGGCCCAGGTGGCAACACATTGGAATCGTGCCAGGTCACGGCCTGTCGGGCAGCGCTGAGCGCCGCGCTCGCCCGGCCGCCCCGCCCTCGAGGTCAGCAGCAATTTCGCAGTAATTACGCGGCGGACGCACACCCGGCGCCCAGGTTACCCGCCCGTGCACACAGGTTGGCTGCGCCGCGCATGAGTTCACCGGTGGATCCGGGCGCGGCACGCGATTCGAGGCGCGGCACCGTCGGCCGGTCGCCGCGGCTGGCGTTGGTGGGTCGACCTGTCGGTGCGGCGGCGTACATTTCCGTGCGTGAGCACTGATAACACCGTGCGGGCCGCGGCCTTGCACACGGCCCGGCGGTGGGTGCTGCACATCGATATGGATGCCTTCTTCGCCTCGGTCGAGCAGCTGACTCGGCCGACGCTGCGTGGCCGCCCGGTGCTGGTCGGTGGTACCGGCGGGCGCGGTGTGGTCGCGGGGGCCAGCTATGAGGCGCGGGTATTCGGTGCGCGCTCGGCGATGCCGATGCATCAGGCGCGGCGGCTGGTCGGGGTGACGGCGGTGGTGGTGCCGCCGCGTGGCGCGGTCTACAGCATGGTGAGCGCACAGGTTTTCGACGCGCTGCGCAGCCGCATTCCCGTGCTGGAGACGCTGTCGTTCGACGAGGCGTTCGGCGAACCCGCCGAATTGGCGGGGGCGAGTGTGGAACGGGTGCGCGAATTCTGTGAGGAGCTGCGCGCGCTGGTGCGCGAGCGGACCGGGCTGGTCGCCTCGGTGGGTGCCGGGACCGGCAAGCAGCTCGCCAAAATCGCGTCCGGAATGGCCAAACCCGATGGGGTGCGGGTGGTTTCGCCGGGTGAGCAGCAGCAGCTGCTCGCCGGCCTGCCGGTACGCAAACTGTGGGGGATCGGGCCGGTGGCCGACAGCCGGTTGCGCTCCCTCGGCATCGAGACGGTGGGCGCATTCGCCGCTCTGCCGGAATCGGAGGCGGTCTCGATCCTGGGCGGCAGCATCGGCGCGGCGCTGCACCGGCTGGCCCGCGGCATCGATGACCGCCCGGTCGCCGAGCGTGCCGAGGCCAAGCAGATCAGCGCCGAGAACACCTATGAGACCGATATCGTCACGATGGCCCAGCTGCGCCCGGCCATCGAGGCGATGGCGGCGGCCGCGCACCGTCGCCTGGAAAAGGACGGACGGGCCGCGCGCACCGTGGTGCTGAAGCTGAAGAAATCCGATATGAGCATTGTGACCAGGTCGTTCACCCTGCCATACGCGACGACCGAGCTGGCAACGCTGACCACGGCGGCGCAGCGTTCGGCCATCGATCCGGCCGAGCTCGGGCCGATTCGGCTGGTCGGTGTTGGCTATGGCGGGCTGTCGACCGTGCGGCAGGAGTCGCTGTTCCCGGAGCTGGATCAGGCACCGGTGGCGGATGCTGGCATCTGGGAAGGCGATGCCGCGCACTCCGATCGTTGGGGCGGATCGTCCGAGGCCGAACGCGGCCGATCGGCCGTCGTAGTGGCGCTCGATACGGGATCGCCGGTTGGGCGGGCTGGCGTCGGGACGGAGCACGCCGAGACCGCATTCGGGGCGGCGTCGGCGCAGCAGGTTTCTGTGGCCGCGCAGTCGAGCGTCGGTGCAGCTCAGGGCGATTCGTCACCGCGGGAGGCGACGCTGTGGTATCCAGGACTCGATGTCACCCATCCCGAATTCGGGCATGGGTGGGTGCAGGGTGCCGGACTCGGTGTGGTTACCGTTCGGTTCGAGACCAGCTCGACAGGGCCCGGTCCGGCGCGTACCTTTGCCGCCGACGACATCAGTCTGTCCCGGGCGGATCCGCTCGGCAGTCTCCGCTGACAGGTAGCCTGGGTCAGTCGTGCAGCGTCGCCGGTCCGGGTGACGGCTGCCGTTGGTGGAACGACATGTACCTACTCGAACGCAAAGGACGAGCAGTTGAAGCTTCGTAAGACTGGACGCATCGCCATCGCCGCGCTGGCCGTCGTCGCCGCACTCGGCATGACCGCCTGCAGCGATGACAAGGACAGCAAGCCGGCCGCGAAGACGAGCACCAGCGTCAAGGCCTCGGCCAGCGCGAGCGCGAACACCAACCTGCCGCCGGTCCCCACCGCCGCGGAGCTGAACACCCAACTGCAGCGCGCGCTCGATCCGTCGGTGCCGAATTCGGAGAAGCTGGACGGCGTGCAGGGCGCGCAGGCCGACCCGGAACTGCCGAACCGCCTGGCCGAGGCCGCCAAGAGCGCCAACATCACTGTGGCGGTCACCGATGTGACCAGCTTCGGCGATAGCGTCAACGCCAAGGCCAAGGTCGCGCTCAACGGCCAGGAGAACGTCGTCGACGTGCCGTTCGTCGCCGAGGACGGCAAGTGGAAGATCCAGAAGGCGTGGGCCTGCAGCATGCTGACCAACCTCGGCCAGCAGTCGGCGGCCTGCAGCTAGCCGTAGCTACTGCTTGCAGGTCGCTCGAAACGACCAGCCATGCTCGCGGCGGGCCCCCGGCGCCCCCCCGCGGTGGGGCGCGCGGGGTTCATGGGATAGCACAATTCTTAAAAACAAAAACACAACAAAAAAAAAATAATTAAGT
>NZ_JBEXLC010000063.1:0-49411 GCF_040609795.1 Nocardia sp. NPDC004604 | reverse complement strand
CACTCCAAGTCAAGTCTGTGGCCGCAAATCCGTCCCGCCCCATCGCCTCTCGCAACCACTCTGCGTGGTCGTAACCTCGGCAGAACAGCGGTGGCGGTGCCGCACGAAACGGCACCGCCACCGGGGGTGAATCGATCAGCTCTGGGTCGTGGTGACCGAATTCAGGATGACATCGGCGTTCGGACGGCCGTCCTCGGTGCCGAGCACGACACCCGCGTTGGCGACCTTCTCCAGGACGTCCATTCCGCCGGTGATCTTGCCGAAGGGGGTGTAGTTCGGCGGCAGCGGCGAGTCCTTGTACACCAGGAAGAACTGGCTGCCGTTGGTGTCGGGGCCGGCATTGGCCATGGCGACCGTGCCAGCGGGGTAGGTGGCGCCGTCGAGGTTCTCGTTCGGGAACTGGTAGCCCGGGCCGCCCATACCGGTGGCGCTGGGATCACCGCATTGCAGGATGAAGATGCCGCTGGTGGTCATGCGGTGGCACTGGGTGTGATCGAAGTACTTCTGCCCGGCCAGGAATACGAACGAGTTCACCGTGCGCGGGGCGCGGGCGGCATCCAGGGCGATGGTCACCGTGCCGCAGGTGGACTCCAGCTTCGCGGTGTAGGTCGCGCCGGTATTGATCGCCACCGCGGGTTCGGCGTCCCACTGCTTGATCTCGGGCTTGACCATATCCGGGGCCACGCATCCGGCGACCGGCGCGCTGCCCGGATTCGCCGAGACGCCGCCCGCGGCGAAGACCGCGAGGGCGGTACCGACAGCGAATACGCCGAGGCCCCGTAGCAGGGCGGACCCGACTCGGCGAGGCTGGCGCCTGCTGGGCTGAGGGTGGTCGAATTGCCGCGCCTGCACGTCGCTGCTCACCGGTCGAGGTCTCCTTCTGTTAGGTATCGCATCGGGTGATGCTCAGCGGATCATTCCATCTCGACGCTGCGCGCGGAACGAGATGGTGCATTACGACTGTGTCGCAACAGGAACGCGGACGTATTCAGCCCGGTGAATGCGCTTGGGCCGGGCGGAAAATCAGCGGAAGCGGCTGGAGGTGTCGGTTAGCATGGCTGCGACGGAGGCACATCTGATCGACCATGGCTCGGCACGTACTGAATCTCCGGTGATACCGCCTCCGCAGGAGGTGTATCGACTTGTCCGGATACGCATTCGGCAGCATCGCGCAGCGATTCGATGAGGGGTGGCGGACCGGTGGCGGGTGGGCCATCGTTCGTCTGCTCACCGCCGTGGTGTGCGTCGGTGCGCTGGTCGGTGGGTGCACCGCGAGCACGGATACGAAATCGTCGTCGTATAAGGGTGCTTGGCCGCCCAACGAAGACCGGGGTTCGTGTGCGGTCGACAAGCAGACCGATGTCGCGGCGACGATGCGCGACGGCACGATCCTGCGCGCCGATGTGTACCGTCCGCAGACCAGCGATCCGCTGCCGGTGGTGCTGATGCGCACCCAGTACGGCAAATCCGCAGCCCAGATCCAGCCCTCGCGCTATCGACCGCCGGACTGGTTCGCCTCGCACTGCTACCTGGTGGTCGTCCAGGACGTCCGCGGCATCGGGAATTCCGAGGGCACCTTCACCGAATTCGGCAATGACACCCACGACGGCTACGACACGGTGGAATGGGCCGCGCGACTGCCCGGTTCGAACGGCAAGGTCGGTATGTACGGTTCGTCGTATGTCGGTGCCACGCAATGGCTTGCCGCCATCGAGACGCCACCGCATCTGAGCACCATCGTGCCCGCCAATACCGCCTCCGACTATTACGACGGCTGGACCTACGAGGGCGGCGCATACCGGCTCGGCTTCGTCGAACCATGGGCCATGGGCACAATCGGACTCGAATCCGCCGAGCAGCGTGCCGACAAGGCCACCGCGGACCAACTGGGCACGGATCTGCAGAACATCACCGCATGGCTGAATTACCGCCCGTACAAAGACTTTCCGCCGCTGCAACCGGGCAATCCGGCCGTCGCGCCGTGGTACTTCGACTGGATCCGCAACTCGGTGCGCAACGACTACTGGAAGCAGTGGAGCATCCGCGACCGCTACCCGAATGTGCGGGTGCCGGTGCTCGATATCGAGGGGTGGTACGACGCCTTCCTCGCGGGCGGCGTGGAGAACTTCACCGGCATGGTCGAGCGCGGCGGCGACCCGCAGGCGCGGCAGAACCAGCGATTGGTGATCGGCCCGTGGGACCACCTCGGTTGGGGACGGCCCACCTCGACGATCGCCCCTCGACTCGAGCAGTTGGGGGCGGTCGGCGACAGCCCGATCAACGAGTTGATGCTCGCGTGGTTCGACCACTTCCTGAAGGGACAGGACAACGGCGTATCGGGTAAACCGCGCGTCGACTACTTCCTCATGGGCGCGAATCGATGGAAGTCGGCGCCGAATTGGCCACTGCCGCAAACACAGTGGAAGGAATACTACTTCGCCGATAGTGGCGCCAACAGCGTGGCCGGGAGGGTCGGCAAACTGGTCGAGCGGGCGCCGAACGGACCCGCGGCGCTCGACCGGTACGTCTACGACCCGGCCTCCCCGGCACCGAGCATCGGCGGACATTCGTGCTGTTCGGTGGGCTCGGGCCCGCAGGGACCGTTCGACCAGTCGGCGGTCGAGCAGCGTTCGGATGTGCTCACCTATACGAGCGATCCACTCACTGCGGATACCGAGGTCACCGGTCCGATCACCGTCAAGTTGTGGGCATCGTCCACCGCACCGGATACCGACTTCGTCGCGCGGCTGGAAGTGGTCGCACCCGACGGATCGGCGGTCAACCTCAACAATGGCATCATCCGCGCCGCATTCCGGGACTCGCTGTCCGAACCCACCGCCCTGGTGCCCGGTCAGCCGTATGCGTTCACCATCAAGATCTGGCCGACGAGTTATCAGTTCACGGCGGGCGACCGGATCCGGGTGGCCATCAGCAGCAGCGACTATCCGCAGTACGCGCCGAACCCGAATACCGGCGAACCCTTCGGCGACAGCGCCCGGACACAGCCCGCGACGCAGACCATTTATAAGGATGCCGAGCACCCGTCGTCGGTGGTGCTGCCGATCATTCCGGCCGGAAATAGCGGCTCGACCAGCTTCGACCTCGAGCCGGGGTCTTAGCCGCGCCGGACGCGGCGGTAGGTGGGCGCGGCAGCGGTCGCGGCGGCGAGTTCGCTGGTGAGCCAGTCCAACTCGCCGTCGGCGATCGCGGCGACGGTAATGCGCAGGTGGTCGCCGTGGGGGTGGTCCTCGACCTCGAAGGGGCGCCCGGGTGCGGCCTTGATACCCGCGGCGGCCAGGGAGATCATCGCCGCGTTCTCATCGGCGACCGGCAACCAGAGGTTGATGCCGTCACCACGGGCGACGGTGATGCCCCTGCGCGCCAGGGCGCGGCGGAGTTCGGTTGCTCGCCTGCGGTATTCGGTGCGAGCGGCCGCGACGGTACGCAGGGCGGTGTCGTCGTCGAGCATCGTGAGCAGCAGACGCTGTAGCAGGCGGCTGGTCCAGCCGGGGCCGAGCATGCGGCGATCGATCATCGGGTCGAGCAGATCGGCCGGACCGCCGACCACCGCGAGACGCAGATCCGCGCCGTGCGATTTGGAGTACGAGCGGATGTGCACCGTCTGGTTCGGCAGTCGCGATCCGAGGGAACGCAATGCGGTGGAAGCGATTCCGGCGGAGTGGTCATCCTCGATGACGAGGGTGCCGGTGCCCGCGAGGATATCGGTCAGTTCGCGCGTGCGGGTGGTGGTGAGCGAGGCACCCGTCGGATTCTGCGCACGGGGCTGCAGTATCACGGCGGTGACATCGTGCTCGGTCACGGCGCGGTCGAGATCGTCCGGTAGGAGGCCGGATTCGTCCATGCGAACCGGAATCGGCCGCGCACCCAGACGGGCGAGCAGGTCGAGAAACGGTGGGAAGCAAGGATCTTCGACCGCGACCGCATCGCCGAGGCGGACATGACTGGTGAGCAGTCGGTCGATGGCGTCGAGTGCCCCGTCGAGCACCGCGAGACGTTCGGCGCGGAAGGGCCAGTCGGCGCGCACCTTGGCGGCCAGCTCCGGCAGCACGGCCGCATCGAGGTAGTCGGCGGCCAGACCGCCGCCGCGACCGTGCTCGGTGATCGTCTGCAATGCGGCGACCAGGTCCGGCAGTAGTTCCGGATCGGGGGTGCCGCGGGACAGATCGATGCGGAAGGCGCTATCCGAGGGGGGATGCAGGCGCTGGTAGCGGCCTGTCGGCGGTGCCGGACGGGTGGCGGGGCGTTCGCCGACAAATGTGCCCGCGCGCCCTCGCGCGACGATTGCGCCGGTGGCCGCCAGCGCCCGCCAAGCCTGGTTGACGGTGGCGGGGGAGACCCGCAACTCGCGGGCGACTTCGCGCACGGTCGGCAGCCTCGACCCGGGTGCGATGGCACCGGACCGAATCCGGCGGCTCACCGCGGCCGCAATTCCCGCCGGGGTTCGATCATCGAGATCGGTGTTGAACAGGCCGGACCCGGCTACGGCAGGTGCTTGCGGGGTGTCTCGCACATCGTCTGCGGGCACCTGCGGCGCGGTAGCGGGGTCGAAGTTCACAGCGTCATTCTGCGTCGGGCACAGCGCCGGAACGATGACCGGCCCCAAGGTTTACGGCTACGAAACTGTTTCCGCAATCTTGTAACACAACCGAATTGGTTCGCAGTGAAGTATAACAAAGCATGGGAATCGTTCGAGCCGCGCTCGTCCAGACCAGCTGGACCGGCGATAAAGAGTCCATGATCAAGGCGCACGAGGACTACGCCCGTCAGGCCGCCGCGCAGGGTGCCAAGGTGATCTGCTTCCAGGAGTTGTTCTACGGCCCGTACTTCTGCCAATTGCAGGACGCGAAGTTCTACGACTACGCGGAATCGGTGCCCGGGCCGACCACCGAGCGATTCGCCGCCCTGGCCGAGGAACTGGGCATGGTGATGATTCTGCCGGTGTACGAGCAGGAACAATCGGGTCTGCTCTACAACACCGCGGCGGTCATCGATGCGGACGGCAGCTACCTCGGCAAATACCGTAAACACCACATTCCGCAGGTCAAGGGGTTCTGGGAGAAGTTCTACTTCCGACCGGGCAACCTGGGCTGGCCGGTCTTCGACACCGCGGTCGGCAAGGTCGGCGTCTATATCTGCTACGACCGGCATTTCCCGGAGGGCTGGCGCGCACTCGGTCTGGCGGGCGCGGAGATCGTCTTCAACCCCTCGGCCACCTCACGCGGCCTGTCCGGCTATCTCTGGAAGCTGGAGCAACCGGCCTCGGCGGTCGCCAACGAATATTTCATCGGCGCCATCAACCGGGTCGGCATCGAGGAATACGGCGATGACGATTTCTACGGAACCAGCTATTTCGTGGATCCGGAAGGTAAATTCGTCGGAGACGTCGCCTCGGACACCGATCCCGAACTGGTGGTCCGTGACCTCGATATGGATCTGATCAAGGTGGTGCGCGACCGCTGGGCGTTCTATCGCGATCGCCGCCCCGACGCCTACGGACCACTGGTGGCTCCCTGAGGCTGGTGATATCGATATGACGAAAACATTCATTCACGGCGGCACGGTGGTCTCGGCTACCGGATCGCAATTGCTCGATGTGCTGATCGACGGCGAAACCATTGTCGCGGTCCTGCAGCCCGGCTCCACCGCGCACGGCGCCGACCTGACCGCGTCCGCGGACGCGGTCATCGATGCGACCGGCAAATATGTGATCCCCGGTGGCGTGGACGGCCACACCCATATGCAGCTGCCCTTCGGCGGCACCGAGGCCTCCGACACCTTCGAGACCGGCACCCGCGCCGCCGCCTGGGGCGGTACCACGACCATTGTCGACTTCGCCGTGCAGAAGCCGGGGGAGCGGGTGCAGGACACCCTCGGTCTGTGGCATGAGAAGGCCGCGGGCAACTGCGCGATCGACTACGGATTCCATCAGATCATCGGTGAGGTGAACGACGAATCCCTCAAGGGCATGAGCGAATTGGTGGCCGAGGGCGTCACCAGCTTCAAATTGTTCATGGCCTATCCCGGCGTCTTCTACTCCACCGACGGCCAGATCCTGCGGGCCATGCAAGCGGCGGGCGACCTCGGTGCACTGCTGATGATGCACGCGGAGAACGGCATTGCCATCGATGTGCTGGTCGAACAGGCGCTGGCGCGCGGGGAGACCTCGCCGTACTACCACGGCGTCACCCGGCCGTGGCAGATGGAGGAGGAGGCCACCCACCGCGCGATCATGTTGGCGCAGTTGACCGATGCACCACTGTATGTCGTGCACGTCTCGGCGAAGCAGGCGATGGAACAGATCGTCGCCGCACGGGGTAACGGGCAGAACGTCTTCGGTGAGACCTGTCCGCAGTATCTGTACCTCTCACTCGAAGAGCAGTTGGGCGCACCGGGTTTCGAGGGCGCCAAGTGGGTGTGCTCGACGCCGCTGCGGTCGCGGGCCGAAGGGCATCAGGACGAGTTGTGGCGCTATATCCGCACCGGTGCGGTCACCTCGGTCAGCACCGACCACTGTCCGTTCTGTATGAAGGATCAGAAAGAGCTGGGCGTCGGCGATTTCAGCAAGATCCCCAATGGGATCGGCGGTGTGGAACACCGGATGGATCTGATGTTCCAGGGTGTGAAGAACGGCTGGATCTCGCTGGAACGCTGGGTCGAGGTGTGTTGCACCACGCCCGCGCGGATGTTCGGGATGTACCCGCGCAAGGGTGTCATCAGCCCGGGTGCGGATGCCGACATCGTGATCTACGACCCGAACGGGCACACCAGCATCGGATTCGGCAAGACCCACCACATGAATATGGACCACTCGGCCTGGGAGGGCTTCGAGATCGACGGGCACGTCGACACCGTGCTCTCGCGCGGCCGCGTGATCATCGATGACGGTGCGTATCTGGGCACTGCCGGGCACGGCCGGTTCATCATCCGCGAACTGTCGCAGAACTTGATCTGACGCCGCCGACTCGCACGGCCCGCGTTCTATTCGAAACGGCCGACGTTCTTGACCCGAAATGGAGAGTGCCGCATGGATATCGGTGTGGTGCTGCAATGCACACCTCCCGCCTCGCGGGTGGTCGAATTGGCCAGGCAGGCGGAGACACACGGCTTCTCGCATGTGTGGACCTTCGATTCGCACCTGCTGTGGCAGGAGCCCTATGTCATCTACAGCCAAATTCTCGCCGCCACCCGCAAGGTCGTCGTCGGCCCGATGGTCACCAATCCGTCCACCCGGGACTGGACGGTTACCGCGTCGACCTTCGCGACGCTCAACGATATGTTCGGCAACCGCACCATCTGCGGTATCGGCCGCGGCGACTCCGCGGTCCGCACCCTCGGCGGCCGACCGGCCACATTGGCGACATTGCGCGAAGCCATCGAGGTGATCAGGGAACTCGGCAATGGCCGCAGCGCCCGCGTCGACGACACCATCGTGCGCTTCCCGTGGGCCAGTGCCTCGCGACTGGAAGTGTGGGTGGCCGGATACGGGCCGCGTGCGCTCGAGCTGACAGGTGAGGTCGCGGACGGATTCATCCTGCAGCTGGCCGATCCGGATATCACCGCGTGGACGATTGCCCGGGTCCGTGCTGCTGCCGAGCAGGCGGGCCGCGATCCCGGATCGGTGAAGATCTGTGTTGCCGCACCGGCCTACGTCACCGACGGATCCGCCGCCGCGATGGCGCACGCCCGCGAACAGTGCCGCTGGTTCGGTGGCATGGTCGGCAATCACGTCGCCGATATCGTCGCGAAATACGGTACCGACGGTGATATTCCGCATGCGCTCACCGATTACATCGCGGGCCGCCGCGGCTACGACTACAACGAGCACGGCCGGGCGGGCAATACGCACGCCGAATTCGTGCCGGATGCGATCGTGGACCGCTTCTGCCTGATCGGCACGCCCGACGAGCAACTGGCCCGGCTGCACGAACTGGAGAAGCTCGGCGTCGACCAGTTCGCGGTCTACCTCCAGCACGACGCCAAGACGGCCACGCTGGAGGCATACGGGGAGTCGGTGCTGCCACGGTTGGCGCATCCGGTCACTGCGACGGAGGGCGCCGAATGATCGTCGCGATGGTGGTGACCCTCGCGCTCGCGGAGTCCGAGGCGGAGCCGGTTGCGGTATCGGCGGGTGATCGATGAGAGCGGGAGCAATGCGGGCACGGCAGGTCGGCTATGCGGTCGGCGTTGCGGTGCTGGTCATCGCGGTCTGGGAGCTCGTCAAGTACTTCGTGCCCGAGCGCGGGGTGAGCATCGGTGACACCCGGATCCTGCCGCGCACGAGTGATGCTGCGCTGCCGCATGTTTGGTCGGTCATCACCGTACTCGGCGATAAGGACGGCACCGGCACCGTTGGTGCGACACTGCTGCGCACGGCCGGATTCACCTTCGGGCTCGCGATGCTGGCACTGGTGATCGGCACTGTGGTCGGCACAGCCCTCGCGGTGGTGATGCAGCGCTTCGCCTTCGTCGAGCGCGGATTGCTGCCCTATATCGTGGTCTCGCAGACGGTTCCGCTGATCGCGCTGGCGCCGCTGGTGGCCGGATGGGGCGGCAAGATCGTCATCGCCGGGCAGCCGTGGCGGCCGTGGATGAGCATCGCGGTCATCGCGTCGTATCTGGCCTTCTTCCCGGTCGCGGTCGGCATGCTGCGCGGCCTGCAGGCACCGTCGAAGGCGTCGGTGGAACTGCTGCACAGCTACTCGGCCAGTTGGTGGGAGACATTGGTGCACTTGCGGTTTCCCGCCGCGGTGCCGCATTTCCTGCCCGCACTGCGCTTGGCCGCGGCGGCATCGGTGATCGGTGCGGTGGTCGCGGAGATCTCCACCGGTACAGCGGGTGGTATCGGCCGCCAGATCATTGTCTTCGCACAGCAGGCCACCGGCGATGCGGCCCGGCTGTACGCGGCCGTGCTCGCCGCGGCACTGCTCGGTGTTGCCGTCACCGCCGTCGTCGGCCTGGCCGAAATGGCACTACGTCGTTACAGCCGTCCCGCCGGGGCGCGCGGCTCTTCAGGAGGTACTCGTTGACCGGGAAAGTGGAATCGGCCGCCACGCATACCGAGGCGGCCGACGAGCCGATCGAGGCATCGGATCCGGTCGGCGTCGAGGCCGATGATGTCGCGGCGGTCGACCTCACGAATGTCGGGAAGATCTTCGACGCGGGTTCGGTCACCGCGCTGGCCGATGTATCGCTGAAAGTGCGCGCGGGGGAGTTCGTCTCGCTGATCGGGCCGTCTGGCTGCGGTAAATCCACCCTGCTACGCATCATCGCCGATCTGGAACAGCCGACCAGCGGCGGCCTGACCGTACACGGCAAATCCGCTCGGCAGGCCAGGATCGACCAGGACTACGGCATCGCCTTCCAACAGGCGGGCCTGCTCGACTGGCGCACCGTACAGGCCAATGTCGAACTGCCCCTCGAACTGCACAGGGTCCCCAAGGCCGAAAGACGCAAGCGCAGTGCGGAACTCCTCGAAATGGCCGGTCTCACCGATTTCGCCCACCGCTATCCGGCGGAACTGTCCGGCGGCATGCAACAGCGCGTGGCGATCGCCAGGGCATTGGCCCGCAAGCCTTCGCTGCTGCTGATGGACGAACCATTCGGCGCGTTGGACGAGATGACCCGCGAACGCATGCAGGGCGAGCTACTGCGCATCGCCGGAGAGACCGGTGCCGCGGTGGTCTTCGTGACGCACTCGATTCCCGAGGCGGTCTTCCTCTCCGACCGCGTGGTGGTCATGTCACCGCGGCCGGGCCGCATCACCGAAATCGTGCCGACCGGCGGCTGGGGCCGTGAGGCGGGCGTCAGCGGCGACGATATCCGTTCCAGCGAGGCCTTTTTCGAGGCCGTCGCCGCGGTTCGCACCGCGCTGCGCGGTGGACACGAGGCGGCCGACATCATCGTGGCGGGACGGGATATGCGATGAGAACCTGGCTACCACCGGTAGTTTTCGGCGTCGGCGGCCTGGCGCTATGGCAGATGCTGACCGTAGTGGCCGGCGTGCCCTCGTTCCTGCTGCCCGCACCAACCGCGATAGCGAAACAGTTCACCGAGAATTTCGACCGCATCGTCGATGCCGCCACCGCCACCGGCACCAATGCCCTCATCGGATTACTGGTCGGCGCCGTCCTCGGCATTGTCGCGGCCATGCTGGCGGTGCGGTTCCGGCTGGTCGAGGGCCTATTGACGCCGCTGGCCGCCGCGGCGGCCGCGGTACCGATCGTCGCGCTCGCCCCGCTGCTGAATTCGATGTACTCGACCACCACCGACATTCCGCGCCGCATGGTGGTCGCGATTGTGGTGTTCTTCCCGATGTTCGTCAGCACCGCGCGTGGTCTGCGGCAGGTTCCGCAGGTGCATGCCGATCTGATGACCTCGTATGCGGCGGGCGGCTGGCAGATCACTCGCATGGTGCGCTTGCCCGCCGCGCTGCCGTACCTGTTCACCGGTCTGCGCATTGCGGCGCCGGGGGCGGTGATCGCGGCCATCATTGCCGAATACTTCGGCGGCCTGCAGAACGGACTCGGCAGTCGGATCACCTCGGCCGCGGCGAATACCGCCTATCCACGGGCGTGGGCCTATGTGGTCGGCGCCATGATCGTCGGCCTGATCTTCCTCGCCGTCGTGCTGATCCTCGAACAACTGACCCGCCGACCTCGGACCATCCTGATTCGTAATATCTTTGGGAGATCAAAATGAGAAGTAACACAGGGCGTTTGCGTGCTTGTCTCGCGCTGGCGGCGTTGGTGGCGGCCGCGCTGACCGGCTGCAGCACCACCGACAACAGCTCGGGGACCACCGCCGAAGGGCTGACCAAGGTCCGGTTACAGCTGCAGTGGTTCAAACAGGGCCAGTTCGCCGGTTATCTGGCCGCCGTGGACCAGGGCTTCTACCGGGAGCAGGGCCTATCCGTCGAAATCCTCGACGGTGGTACCGATATCGTGCCGCAGACGGTGCTGGCGCAGGGCCAAGCCGATTACGCGATCGCCTGGGTGCCCAAGGCGCTCGCCTCTCGTGAGGCCGGGGCGGGCATTACCGAAGTGGCCCAGATCTTCCAGCGCTCGGGCACCAAGCAGGTCTCGTTCAAGTCCGACAATATCTCGGGCCCGGCCGCACTGCGCGGCAAGACCGTCGGAAACTGGGGTTACGGCAATGAATTCGAGCTGTTCGCCGGAATGACGAAGGCGGGCATTGATCCGGCCAGGGACGTGAAGCTGGTCCAACAGCAGTTCGATATGAACGCCTTCCTCGCCAAGGACATCAATGCCGCCCAGGCCATGTCCTACAACGAGTACGCCCAGCTGCTGGAGACAAAGAATCCGGCTACCGGAAAGCTCTACACCGCAGACGATTTCGCCACCATCGACTGGAACGATGAGGGCGTGGCCATGCTGCAGGACGCGATCTGGGCGAATTCGGAGCGGCTGAAGGATTCGAAATACCAGGACCAGACCGTGAAATTCATTACGGCCTCGCTGAAGGGCTGGGCGTTCTGCCGCGACCGTGTCGACAAGTGCCGCGATATCACGGTGGCCGCGGGCAGCACCCTCGGCTCGACCCATCAGCAGTGGCAGATCAATGAGGTCAACAAGCTGATCTGGCCCTCGCCCAACGGTGTCGGCATGATCGATAAGACCGCGTGGGACCGCACCGTGAAAATCGCCGAGGAGACCAAGAATCAGGAGGGTGTCACGGTGCTGAAGAAGGATCCCGACGCGGGCGCGTTCACCAATGAATACGTCACCAAGGCATTGGATCTGCTGAAATCCGGTGGCACCGACGTCACCGGATCGGGATTCACGCCGCAGCAGGTGACCCTGACCGAAGGCGGCAAATAGGTGGTCGATCATGTCTTCTATCCCTGGAGCGCCCAGGCCACACTGAATCCGGTCCCGATCGTCGGCGCGTCGGGTTCGTGGTTCTGGGAGGAGAGCGGCAAGCGCTACCTCGACTTCTCCTCCCAACTGGTGAATGTCAATATCGGCCACCAGCATCCGGATATCGTCGCCGCGATCATCGAACAGGCGCAGAAGCTCACCACCATCTCGCCGATCGTCGGCAATGAGGCGCGCAGCGAACTGGCCAGGCTGATCGTCGAACGCGCACCCGGCGAGCTGAATCGCATACTGTTCACCACCGGTGGTGCCGAGGCCGTCGAACATGCGGTGCGACTGGCGCGCAGTTACACTGGCCGCACCAAAATGCTGGCCGCCTATCGCTCCTATCACGGCGGCACCGGTGTCGCCATCGGTCTGACCGGTGAGCCGCGGCGCTGGGGTGCGGAGCCGACCAATGTCGACGTGGTCCGCTTCTTCGGGCCGTATCCCTACCGATCTCCTTGGGAAACAACAACTCCCGAGGAAGAGACGGCGGCGGCGCTGCGGCATCTGCGCCAGGTCATCGAGTTGGAGGGGTCGCAGCACATCGCCGGGCTGATCATGGAGACCGTCGTCGGCACCAACGGTGTTCTGGTGCCGCCGCCCGGATATCTCGCCGGTGTGCGGGCGCTGTGTGACGAATTCGGCATCGTCTATATCGCCGATGAGGTGATGGTCGGATTCGGCCGGGTCGGCGAGTGGTTCGCGGTGCAGGCCTTCGGCGTGGCACCCGACATCATCACCTTCGCCAAGGGCGTGAACTCCGGCTACGTCCCGCTCGGCGGTGTGCTGATGGCCGAGCGGATCGCTCAGCGCTACGACAATACGGTCTATCCCGGCGGGCTGACCTACGCGGGCCACCCCCTGGCCTGCGCGGCGGCCGTCGCCTCGATCGGTGTCTTCGAACGCGACGGCATTCTCGACCATGTCCGCTCGGTCGGCGCCGATGTGCTCGGAAAAGGGCTGGCGGACTTGGCATCTCGCCATCCCAGTGTCGGCGAGGCGCGGGGTCTCGGATTCTTCTGGGCGCTGGAGCTGGTGCGCGACCCGCAGACCAGGGAACCGCTGATTCCGTTCGCCGCCGCGGGTTCGGCCGCCGAACCGATGAACCGGGTCACCGCCGCCGCCAAGGAACGCGGGCTGTGGCCGTTCAACGCGGGCAACCGCTTTCAGATCGCACCGCCGCTCACCACGACGGCGGATGAGCTGCGCACCGGATTGGATATTGTCGACGAGGTGCTCGATATCGCCGACGAATACGTGCGGTAGTGGCAGGCCGCGCCGACCGACCATGCGGGTAGTCCGCGACGGCCATTTCCCGCTAGATTCGATACGTCCACCTCGGAACTCCTCCAGGAGCTGGCGTGACCGATATCGAAGATCGTCAGAAGCTGGCCACCTCGCCCGAGGAGCGTCCGGCGCTGGCGATCGCGGGCGTCGGCGCGGTCGCGGCGCTGGCGCTTGCGGTCCTGCTGTTCTCCGCGAGCCGGTACGACTACTTCGGCGATGAGCTGTATTTCCTCGCGGCGGGGCGGCGGCCCTCGTTCGGTTACGCCGATCAGGGGCCGGTGCTGCCGATGCTGGCGCGCCTGATGGACACGATCGCGCCGGGCAATTTCTTCGTGCTGCGGCTGCCGGTGGTGGCGCTGACCGTGCTCGGTGTCGTGCTGTGCGCGGTGATAGCGCGGGAACTCGGCGGCGGCCGCGGTGCGCAGATCTTCGCCGCGATCGGCTACGCGACCTCGCCGTTCCTGCTGCTCCAGGGCAAGATGCTGACGACCAATGCGGTCGATACCGTGCTCTGGGTGATCATCACCTGGCTGATCGTGCGCTGGGTGCGGACCCGCCGCGATCGCCTGCTGCTGTGCGCGTCCCTGGTGACCGCGGTCGATATGCAGGTGAAATGGTTGATTCCGTTCTTCTGGATCGCCGTCGCGGTGGCTTCGCTGATCTGCGGCCCGCGCGAACTGCTGCGGCGGCCGCTGTTGTGGCTCGGCGGGGCGATCGTGGTGGCTGCGACGGTGCCGTCGCTGATCTGGCAGGCACGCCAGGATTGGCCGCAGCTGTCGATGGGCGGGGTGATCAGCAGCGAGCAGGGCATTCTCGGCGGTCGGGTGATGTTCGTGCCGCTCGCGGTGCTGCTGGCCGGGTACTTCGGCGCGGTGCTGCTGATGTACGGCGTGTGGGCGTTGCTGTTCCATACCTCGCTGCGGCCGTACCTGTTCCTCGGCGCGACCCTGCTGATACTGGTCGCCACCTTTCTGGTGGTCGGCGGGCGGATCTACTACGTGGCCGGGATGTACGGCGTGGTGCTCGCCGCGGGTGCGGTCGGTCTCCATGAATTGGCGTGTCGACTGGATCCCGTACCGCGACGCTGGGTCGCCGGTGCCGGTGCTGCGCTCGCCGCGGTGGCCACGGGCTTTCTGCTGTGGTCGACTCCATGGCGCGGCGCCGCCCAGGTCGAGCCGCCCGCCAATGCCGCCGAGGCCGCCGTCAATATCGGCGTCTACGGCGAATTCGGCTGGCCGGAGCTGACCTCCGCCGTCAGCAAGGCCTACGACTCGCTCACCCCGGCCGAACGCACCGACGCCATCATCGTCACCGACACCTACTGGCAAGCCAGCGCGCTGGACCAATTCGAGCGCGCCAACCTGCCCCCGATCTACAGCCCCAGCCGCGGCTTCGGATACTTCGGCACACCCTCTGACACCGCGTCGGCAGTCATCGCCGTCGGCGTCAACGATGGCCTCCTGCACTGGGATTTCGACAACTGCGCACCGGTCGCCAAGGTGGACAGCCGAATCGGCTACCCGGGCAACACCCAGGACGTCACGGTATGGACCTGCACCGGCCTGCGCCATTCGTGGTCCGAGGTGTGGCCGAACTGGATGCACCTGTAATCGGTTCAGTCGAGCGCCCCCAGGTGCGCCGGGTTTCGGTCGGCCGGTGCGGACCGAAACCCGGCGGCCATGGTTAATTGGAAGCCATGACATCTGGGCAGACCGAGATCTGGCACAACCCGCGGTGTACCAAGAGCCGCAATGCGACCACGCACCTGGACGAGGCCGGCGTCGCGTACACGGTGCGGCGCTACCTCGACGATCCGCCGACCGTTGCCGAACTGCGCGCCGTGCTGAAGCGGCTGGGAGCCGAACCGTGGGATATCACCAGGACAGGTGAGGAGATCGCCAAGGATCTGGGCATGTCCGGATGGGGACGGACCCCGGCCGATCGGGATAAGTGGCTCGAGGCGCTGGCAACGAATCCCAAACTGATCCAGCGCCCGATCGTGCTCACCCCGGACGGTGGCGCGGTGGTCGCGCGGGACGAGCAAGCACTGCGTTCGTTGGGCTGATCCGAAACCCTCGATATCGGCCTCGATTCGGCCCGCCTTTCGGTGCGAATCAGCCGGTAGGGTCGGCGTATGAAGGTACAACTGCGTCATAGTCCGGCCTCTGCGGTCGCTCGGTGCTTCCTCGCGGGCGGCGAGCCGATGCGGGTCGAGAGCGGCGCCATGGTCGCGCATTCGGCGGGAGTTTCGTTGCAGGCCAAGGCCGAAGGCGGCATCCTCGCCGGGCTGAAGCGTTCGGTGCTCGCGGGCGAATCGTTTTTCGTCTCGACCTTCACCGCGCCGCCGCAGGGCGGCTGGGTGGACGTGGCGCCCGCACTACCCGGTGACATGCTGAATCTGCAGATCACGCCCGATCGGCCGTTCTTCATCAGCCGCGGCGGCTGGATCGCCAATTCGCACGGCGTGCAGGTGGAGGGCAAGTGGGGTGGTTTCGCGAACCTGTTCGGTGGTGAGGGCGGATTCGGTCTGCGCGCGCACGGCGACGGTGAGGTGGTCGTCGGTGTGTTCGGCGCGATCGATGTCATCGATCTGCAGCCGGGTGAGCCGGTCACCATCGATACCGGGCATGTGGTGGCCTATGACCTGGCCATGAACTTCACCATCCGGCGCGCGGTCTCCGGGCGGTCCATCCAGTCGCTCAAGTCGGGTGAGGGCTTCGTCTTCGACTTCACCGGACCCGGCCGGGTCCTGCTGCAGACCCGCAATCCGGGCGCCTTCGCCGCCTGGGCCGGATCGGTGGCGTCCTCGGGGTAGTCGCCCGACTTCACGGCCTCCTTACCTGCTGGACATCTCGATCATGCAGAATGCAAATTTCATATCGGGTCCAGCAAGGGAATGTACATGGAGCTCCTCGAAGTCGTCGCAAACCTCTTTACCCAGGTCATGGGTGCTATGAGCGGCAGCGCCGCCTGACGGATTTGCGGCTCATCGGCCCATCAGGTCTACGACCTGATGGGCCGATGCCATATCAGGCGAGAAGTTGGCCGGTGAGGATGCGGGTGTCGGGTACGAACGCCCACGTCGGATCGGCCAGATGTCGGCGGAGTTCGGCATCGGTCCACCACCAGCCGTCCGCGATCTCCTCGGGCTGGTGGCGAATGGGTCCGTCGTAGCGCAGCTCATAGGCGAACAGATGACAGCGCATCGGTGCGCCCTGCCAGATGCCGTCCCAGGACGCGCGGGCCCGTAGCGGTAGCGGGGGCGCGTCGGCGGGCAGAATGATGCCCAGTTCCTCGGCGAGTTCACGCACCGCGGTCTGCGCCGGGGTCTCGCCCGGATCGACGACACCACCGGCCAGGCAGTCGTGCATGCCAGCGAACACCATCTTCGTCTCGGTGCGACGGTGCACATAGATCCGTTCACCGTCGCCGGAGCGCACCAGCACGCCCGCGCTGGCATGCCAGATCCCGTCGCGATAGACGGTGGCCCGGTCGGCCGCGCCGATCTCGCGGCCCGCGGCGTCATAGACGGCGATCATCTCCGAGTGAGGGTGCACAGCCACCGGTCGAGGGTAACCTGATCACCGCACTCCGCCCTGAGAGAGGACCGCTCCCGATGGTGCTTCCGCGAGCACTTGCGAAATTGAACCGCCATGTCACCAATCCGATCCTGGGCCGATTGGCCGGTCGGGTTCCGCCGATGAGCATGGTCGTCCACAAAGGACGAAAATCCGGGCGCCCCTATAGAACTCCGGTGTTGGCGTTCGACGGCGACGGCGTCTACTGCATCGCGCTGACCTACGGCCGCGATGTCGACTGGGTCAAGAACATCACGGCCGCAGGCGGTTTCGAGCTCGAGACCAAGCGCACGGTCGTGCTGCTCGTCGATCCGGTCGTGCAGAACGACCCGTCGGCGCGGTGGGCGCCACCGGTCATCCGGCAGGCGCTGAAGGCGATGTCGGCCACCTACTACTTGCAGGCTCGTCAGGCGTAAGCAGCCCCTGTCGAATCACCGAAACCCCCTGTCCCAGTGGGCAGGGGGTTTCGGCATCGATAACGCCTCAGGCGCGCTCGCGTGGATCCAGCACCACCTGCACGCCCGGCGTGGCCGCGACCTGCAGGGTGCGCAGCCGCAGCAGCGCCGGGTGCTCCTCCAGCAGGCGTGCGGTATTGGCGAGCGAGCGCAGCGCGGCCGCCTCCGCACGGGCCCGTTCGAGTTCGGCACGGCCGCGCTCCTTGGCGAGCACGGTTTCCAGTGCCGCCCTGCGCAATTCACCCGGCAACATCAGGTCACGGGCAGTGACCCCGTCCACGCGCACACCGAGTCCGGTCACGGCCGTGGCGATTTCGACGAGATCACCGACGAGCAGCCCGCGGTCGGCGACGAGCTCATCGAGGGTGTGGCCCGCGACCGCTCGGCGTGCGGCATCCTGCACCGCGGCATAGAGCACCTGCTCCGGGTACTGTGCGCCGGTGGTGAATTGCTCCGGGGTGGTGACCTGCCAGTTCATCGCATAGCTGACCCGCAGCGCGAGGCCGTCGCGAGTGAGCAGTTCCTGGCCGCTGACGGTCAGCAGCCGGGGGCGCATATCCACGACGATCAGTGTGCAGCGCTTGTCGTCGTAGCGGTGGCGTCCCGGCTCGAGCACTCGCTCGAGTGTGCCGTCCCGGTACAGCAGCGTCCGCTGCCATGCCATAACCGTCGTGTACATATTTTCACTCCTCCCGCGGTGTGTGTCGTTGTCTGCCTTGCCATTTCGAATGTCACCCGGTCCCGGTCACGGAATCGCGGCGGGGGCGTCCCGCGGCCGGAGCCGCGGAGCCCGCAGAGCCGCTTTCCGTATCCGAACGGAACCGAGTGGCATCGCAGAGGAATCGAACCCCATCCAGGCTTTTCGCCCTTCGCCAGGTGCGAGACCGAGCCCGACACGGGGAACGCGGGCCGGAGATTCCGGTGCGCCCCTTGACTCGATCTTCGACAACCATAGGCATCACGACCGGGGCGCGCGAATGATTAATTACCGCCGCTGCCGCTCGGGTTTCACACCGGGTTTCGGGGCCGCGGCAACACGACGTGCGGCGACCTGCGTTGCCTCGGCGGCTGTTTCGGCATCGAGGCGCCGGTAGACGACATGCTGTTGCGCCAGTGTCCACGCATTGTTGGTGACGAAGTACAGCAGGATCGCCACCGGCAGCATCGCGCCGCCGACAATCGCGGCGGCGGGGAACACCCACAGGCTGAGGGTGCGCATGAAGGGAACCGCCGTGGTCCCGGTCTGGCGACCCATTGCCGCGCGTGCGGTGAAATGCGTTGCGACAGCGGCGATCAGCATCAGCGGTAGCGCCACGATTGCCACGGTGGAGAGCAATTCGCCCGCACCGGCGAGCGTTGCCGACAGCGGCGCACCGAACAGGTCGGCGTGCAGAAACGACTGCACATCGGTCGGGCCGAAGAGATAATTCGCGGTGGCGGCATTCTGTTCGGCCGTCATGGCCGCGGCACGGCCGACCGGTAGGTAGTCGAAGGTGCCGGTGCGGTCGAATGAGCGCAGCACATGGAACAGTCCGATGAAGACGAATACCTGGGCGACCAACGGAATCAGGCTGGTGAAGGGATTGACGCCGTTATCGGTGAACAGCTGTTGGATTTCGGTGTTCTTGCGACGCGGCTCGTCTTTGTACTTCTGCTGAATGGCTTTGACCCGCGGCTGCAGTCGCTGCATGACCGCCTGGGTGCGGGCCTGTTTCAGGAACGGAAAGAACAGCGCGGCCCGCAGGGTGATGACGAGAAATATCACCGCGAGCACCCAGGCGATGCCACTGGCGGGGCCGAGGGCGGCGGCAAAGGCGGTATGCCACACCCAGAGAATGGCGGACACCGGATAGTAGATGAAGTCGAGCATGGGAGCACCTGACTGTGCGAATGTGCGCACGTCGATGGGAACGGTCGGCCGAATCGCCTGAAGACCAGGCGGTACGCAGCGACTCGCGAGCAGTCGCTACGCGGCGGCGGATCCGGGTGCTCGGGGGCGCGGTCGTCCCGCGGTGTCGGGATTGCTCTGGCGTAGGAAGGAACCCCGGCGGCGGCGCTGCGCCGAAGGCGGCGGACCCGAGTGGGCCAGCGCCACCGGCAGTTGCGGGCTCCGCAATGCGGCCAGTGTCAGGGCCAGCGATGCGGCGATGACACCGAAGACGGCCAGTGCCGCCGGTTCATTCGCCGGAGCCGTCAGGGCGAATGCGGGGACGACGAGTGCGATAACCGCAAACGCCACCAGATGTACCCGCGAGAACATGCCAAGAGCCTACCGGCCGTCGACTCATCCCGGCGATATAGTGACCGGGCGCTCACCGAATTGATGATGTCCTCATCTATCGAAGGAGCAGTGCCGTGAATTCGTACGACTCTTTCTCCGATGACCCGGCGAGTTCCGAATATGCCGACTACGACCCGCGCCACTACGGTTTCGCGGGATCACCGGAGATCATGCCCCCATCGGTCCGCATGGCCCGGGCCCTGTCCTGGTTCCTGGCCGGACTCGGCGTGGCACTGATCGGCGTCTCGATCATTACCGGGAATCCGGATCTCGGGGGAGCGATCGCCTTCGGCTATCTGTCCGCCTGGCTGCTCGGCGGTGTCGCCTTCGCCTTCGCCATGGTAGGCCGGACCGTGCAGGTGGTCGGTGTTGCGCTCGCGGCCGTTTCCGGATTCCTGTGCCTCGGTCTGATGGCCGTCGGCCCGCTGCCGGGTTTGACGGGCCTGTGCCTGTCGTTCGCCATCATCGTGCTGCTGTGCAAGCGCGAATCCACGGCCTGGTTCCTGCGGCATCGATCGGCCACGTAAGGACTACATTTCGCAGCCGCCGTCCGCTGTGAACGGGTGGACGAGTTGGTCGACGTAGGCGGTCGGGTAATCGGGTTTCGCGGCCATACCGAGGTCGTCGGTGCCGAAACGTCGCGCCGGGTCATAGGAGTACGTGCGCAATAGATGATCCCAGATCAGTGTGAACAGGCCGAAATTGACATCGCCGATACCGGCGAACTTCAGGTGATGGAAGCGATGGCCCTCGTTCAGCGCCAGCAGGTATTTGGCCGGTCCGCTGCGGTAGTCGGCATCGGAGTGCTGCAGCAGCAGTTGGATCGCTACTGAAAGGGCAAGGGCGGCAGCCACATTCGACGGTAGTCCGATCAGGATGAGTGGTCCGACACCGGCTGCCATTTCCACGGTCTGGTGCAGTGGATGTTTCATCAGACCATTGAGGCCGTAGAACCGTTTGACGCTGTGGTGCACGGCGTGGAAGCGCCACAGGAACCCGATCTTGTGACTGGCCAGATGCACCAGGGTGATGCCGAGATCCGCGATCAGGATGGCGATCAGGACCTGGCACAGGAACGGCCACGATATCGGCCAGATGCCGGGAGCGGGCACGATGGCCGCGAGCAACGGGATCGCGGCGACGCTGAGCAGAATGAGCATTTCATTGACGAAGGCGTGGATGCGATCGCGCAGGGTGTCGTTCAGGTCGTGATTCCACTCGACCCGGTACGGAATCGCCCGCTCCACCAGAAATGACGCGATGATCGCGACCGCGAGCACGAGCAACAACCAAAACTTCGGCGCACCAATCGAACTCAGTGCGATGCCGATGCCGTTCAGGCCGATCAGCAGAAAGGGCACGTACCCGTAGCGCGCCAGACGCCGTATGGGGGTGCGGATAACGGTGGTCATCGGGCCAAGCCTGGTCGGCGAGGCCCGCGATCACTTGAACGATTCGGTCGACCTAGGGTGCGTCGCCGAGATCCCACTGGACGCGGCGGCTCAGCACCGACGGGGGCAGACCGAAGGTGCGGCGGCAAGTGCGGGTCAGATGGGAGCTGTCGGCGAATCCGGCGGCGTGGGCGGCGGCGGTCAGGTCGTCGCCGGAGCGGACGCGGGAGATCGCCACATGTAGTCGGAGCCACAGTATGTACGGGCGCAATGGAATTCCGACCTGCTCGGTGAACAGGTGGGTGAGCCTGGTCGCGGAGATGCCGACCCGACGCGCGACCTCCGCGCCGCGGATCGGTCCGTCGCCGACCAGCGACGGCAGCAGCTCGAGCACCTCGGTGACCGCCTCGTGGCGGCCCCGCTCGATATTCTGCGAATCATCGCGTTCGAGATCGTCGACGACCTCGGCGACCAGCTCTGCCAGGGTTTCCCGCTCCGGATCGATCGGCAGCGAATGTGCGCTGTCGGCCCAGCCGTAGTTGTGGGCCCTGCGGTCGGCGGCCGCCCCCGCGACGGATTCGGGGTCGAGATAGATGGCGGTGCCGCGTTCGGCGCCGGAGGCGATGCGATGCGGTGCGTCGGCGGGCACGATCACATGGGTGCCGTGATGCCGATTGCCGCTGGCGTCCACCACGACCACCGGCGTGCACGCGGCGAGCACCCGTACGGCGTGGTGGGCGTGCAATGCGGTGGGGCCGATGCTGCCGCCGAAGGCCAGCACGCCAGCGCGCAGCAGTGCGGTACCTTCCCAATGCAATTCACCGGGAGTCCCGGAGGCATAGTGCACGGATCGGGCGGAGGTGGCTGCCCCGTTGGTAACCAGAGCCTTCATCATCGGACGCTCCCGGGTGACTGCGAATCCCGAATCGGATCCCTCACGGAGACTATCCCGGTCACCCGGCCGCTGTCAGGGTAACGGCGACGCGTTCGAGGAACTCGGTGATCAAGGCACGGGCAGTAGGGGGTCCGGGAATCGGGCGCGCGGGAAATGCGGGAGGTCGCCGCCCGCGTTGTGCAGGAAGTCGCGCCAGCGTAGCCGGGGTCGGCCGAGTGCGCGTTCGGGCAGTCAGGGGGCGAAGTCCGCAGACTCGAGACGACGGGCCAGCCGGGCCGCGGACAGGGTCATCGCATCGGCGGGACGGTGCGGGTCCAGGCCGGTGAGTTCGTGTACGCGGGACAGCCGGTAGGTCACGGTGTTGCGATGCACGCTGAGTTGTCGCGCCGTCGCCAACTGGTTGAACCCGCTGTCGACGAACACCTCCAGTGTCTCCGCCAGCATCGGCTGGGTGTCCAGGGGGGCGAGCACCGAGGCCAGGCCCGGGCGGGCGGCATCGCTGACCGCGACCGTGTACTCGAACTGCAAATTCGTTCGGCGGCAAAGGATTTCGCGACGTTCCAGACAGCGGCCCAATTCGGCGAGCACCCGCGCCTCGGCGAATTTTGCCGGAATCTCCGCCCTGCTCGCCGCCGCGCCGACACCGACCCAGTACGGCGGCGACTGATCGGGCTGATGAGCGGGCAGTCGCGAAGTGAGGACGCCGACTGCGGCGCTACCGTCGTCGCCGGATTGCAGTGGGATCAGTGCGGTCCATCCGCCCGTGTCCAGCCGCAGGAAGACTCCCGGAATCGCCTCCACCCGGTGCCGCAGCGCCGACGCGTGCCCGCCACGGGTGCCGCACAGGCGGAAGACCGCGACAAGAAAGGCATCGGCGACCGGAATGACCGGATCATTGGCCCACTCGACCGGGTCGCGCCCGGTGAGCAGGGCGTCGGCGATGCCGCGGCGCCGTTCCACCAGTTCCCAGCGCGGATCGTGTGCGCGCTGGGTGGCCGCGGTGGCGATGCGGGTGGTCACCAGCGTGATGTACTTCAGCAGCACCAGTGCGGCATCGAGCATCAGGTCCAGCTCGGCCGCGGTGGCCGATTCGCGCAGTCGCTCCCAGATGAAGGCCGCGCCGAGGCGATAGCGGTCCAGGACTTCCGGCAGGGGTGTGCCATCGCGGAGCCGGTCCATGGCCAACTCGACGAGTTCCCTGGTGTCCTCCTCCGAGGGGTCGGTGCCCCCGCGCAGATACTCGAAGAACAGATCGACATTGAGCTTGGTGCCGCGCGCGAAATCGGTCTCCATCAGTGACTGCGGTAGCCGCGGATACGGCGGCATCGACGCGTAGAACCCGTCGACCAGTGCTGCGGCTCTGCGGTGCAGATCATCGAAGGCTCGGGTCCGCGTTGGCATCATATGAACTTCTCCGTCCCGGACTTACGAGTACAAGCGCTCGATCGTATCCGTGTAGCGGGCGGCGATCGAGGTGTGTTCGAGTTTGCCGGTCGCCGTCAGGACATCGCTGCCCGGCTCCGACACCTCGGGTAACACGATGCACTTCTTGATCTGCTCCACCCGGGAGAGTTTGCCATTGGCGGCGGCCGCACCTTGCTCGATTGCCGCCAAGACCTCCGGATTCTTCGCCAATTCGGCGACGGTGGTCGCGGTGAGCCGGTAGCGCTGTCTGATCGGTGAGACCAAGATCGGGCGGCATTGATGGGGCGCTGCGATGCCGCCTAGGTTGATCTCGATCGCGTGTCAGGCGTAGGCCGGGAGTTGAGCGATGGCCAGGGCTGCTGCGGTATTGGGGGACAGGTAATTTCGGCCCGGGCTACCCAGACGGCTCGTTGACGTTCTCGGCGAGATTATCGGTCGATACGGCGGTGACCTGGGCCGTACCGGAGTTGCGGACACGCCGGATCGGTCTGCTTCTCGCCTGGATTCGGGTCCGCCGCCGATGCCGAAGTCGTATCGTGAGACTCGGCGAGCAGGACCTGCCGTGACCCCGTGAACGGGTCCGGTTGTGATGGGACGGTCGCCTCGCCATCCGCGGATAGAAAAACCTGCGCCGCGAGAGCGAGGAGCGAGCCGTGCTGGAAGAGCGAGCAGCCTTGACTGCAACCACCGAGGGAGTGCTGGAATATATCTGCGCCGAAGAAGTCGAATACGTCGATATTCGATTCTGCGACGTTCCCGGTGTACAGCAACATTTTTCGATTCCGGCCGTAGCGTTCGGTGCGGATCTGGTCGATAACGGGATCGCCTTCGACGGTTCGTCGGTGCGCGGCTTCCAGTCGATCCACGAATCGGATATGTTGCTGCTGCCGGACCTGCGCACCGCGCAATTGGATCCGTTCCGTGCCGCGAAGACATTGAATCTGAACTGCTTCGTCCACGATCCGCATACCCATGAGGCCTATAGCCGTGATCCGCGCAATATCGCGCGCAAGGCCGAGGAGTATCTGAAGAGCACCGGCATCGCCGATACCGCCTATTTCGGCCCGGAAGCGGAGTTCTACATCTTCGATGCCGTGCGCTACGACACAAAGATGAACGGTGCCTTCTACGAGGTGGATTCTTCCTCCGCCGACTGGAACACCGGTGCCAAATACAATCCGGACGGCTCGATCAACCGCGGCTACAAGGTGCGCGCCAAGGGCGGCTATTTCCCGGTGGCTCCCTACGACGCCGACGTCGACGTGCGCGATCGGATGTGCACCAACCTGCAGAACGCGGGCTTCGAATTGGAGAAGGGGCACCATGAGGTCGGCACCGCGGGCCAAGCCGAGATCAACTATAAATTCAATACCCTGCTGGCGGCCGCCGATGATCTGCAGCTGTACAAGTACATCATCAAGAACACCGCGTGGGTCGAGGGCAAGACCGTCACCTTCATGCCCAAACCGCTGTTCGGCGATAACGGTTCCGGTATGCACGTGCACCAGTCCCTGTGGCTGGACGGAACGCCGCTGTTCTACGACGAATCGGGCTATGCGGGTCTGTCCGATCTGGCCCGGCACTATATCGGCGGCCTGCTACGCCACGCGTCGTCATTGCTCGCCTTCACCAACCCGACCGTGAACTCCTATAAGCGCCTGGTTCCGGGCTTCGAGGCCCCGGTCAATCTCGTCTACAGTCAGCGCAATCGGTCGGCGGCCGTCCGCATTCCGGTTACCGGTGCCGATCCGAAGGCCAAGCGCCTCGAATTCCGCTGCCCCGATTCTTCCGGGAATCCCTACCTGTCCTTCGCCGCCATGATGATGGCCGGTCTGGACGGTATTCGCCGCAAGATCGAACCCGCCGCGCCGATCGATAAGGATCTCTACGAACTCACTCCCGAGGAGTCCGCCGAGGTCACCCAAACCCCACCCAGCCTCGACAGCGTCATCGACCGCCTGGAAGCCGATAACGACTACCTCACCGAAGGCGATGTCTTCACCGACGACCTCATCCAAACCTGGATCCGGCTCAAGCGTGACAACGAGATCGCCGAAATCAACGTCCGTCCGCACCCCTACGAATTCGAACTCTATTTCGACGTATAGGCCCGTACCGGATCAGTCGATATGCAGTTCGCCCTTGATGGTGGTGAAGGCGGTGGGGGTGAGGCCGAACATGGCGCGGAAGGTGTCGCTGAAATGTGAAGGGGAGGCGAAGCCTGCGTCGACGGCGGCTCTGGTGAGGTCATGGCCCGCGGCATAGGCCTTGGCAACGCGGAGCATGCGCGCCCATTGCACATAGCGGCGGAAGCTGGTGCCGGTCTGTTCGGCAAAGGTGCGCAGGAAGTGGGAGGTGGATAGTCCTGCGGCACTTGCCTTTTCGGCGGCGCGCTGCTGTTGGGTCGGATCGGCGCGGATGGCCTCGGCGACGGCGGCGATGCGGGGATCGCGGATGGTGGGGACCGGGATGCTGGCCAGGTCGAGTAGCCGGTCGATATCCGGTGCCGGATCGGCGCACAGTTCGATCAACTCGGCCTCGTTCCGGTGGTCGGTGCGGTATCCGTTGACAGTGCGCCGCATGCCGCCGAGGCAGCGGGCCATGCTGGTCGAGGTCGGGTCGAAGAAGCAGAAGAGCTTGGGGACGTCGGTATCCAGGATGTGGTGGGTGACCCGGGCGCGGAACAGAAAACTGCGGGCGCTGATGTCCGGAGCGTCGGTGACGCGGACGCGGAATGGGCCGTCCAGTCCCACCCCGAGACTGGCAATCGCGGTGGAGTGCGCGCCAAGGGCCATACCGGGCCCGATGTAGATCGCGTGCCCGAGCCGTAGCCACAGCCGCGCCGGAGTGATCGCCGTGTCGAGAGCGCACGTTTCTGGAAGTGCCGACCGCGTCATATCCGCGACGATACCCAAAGACGCAGGACAGACGGGAGATCAAGGATGAAGCCGGATAGCGAAGCGGAGTCGAGCTTCGAACTGCGGGAGGTGACTGTCGACGGTGCGCAGCTGCGCTATGTCGATATCGGGCAGGGTGATCCGCTCGTGCTACTGCACGGCTGGCCGGAAAGCCATGCCGCGTGGCGACACCAGATCGGGCCGCTCGCCTTATCGCGCCGGGTCATCGTGCCGGACTGGCTCGGATGGGGTGCCTCCGACCGGGATGAGGCGCTCAGTTGTGACTACGACAGCGAGGTCGAACGTATCGGCCGCATGCTGGATGCCCTCGGCTTGGATCGCGTCGACCTGGCCTGTCACGACTACGGCGGCTTTCTCGGATCGGGTTTTGTGCAGCGTCATCCGGAACGGGTGCGCCGCTTCGCGATTCTGAATTCGCGGGCCCATGGCGTTTTTACGCTGCCGTACTACATCTTGTTCGGATTGCTGACGGTGCTTGCACGCACTGCACTGCTGCGTGCGCTGCTCACCACGCGACCGATCCGCTGGGTGCATCGCATCGGTCTCGCAAGCTACGTGCGCAACGGGTCCTTCGACACCGCCCAATTGGACCGGTACCTCGCTTTCCTGAATACTGCCGCGGGCCGCCGCTGGTACGCGCACTTCTGGTCCGGCTACCGCGTCCGGATCCGGCCGGAATTGGCCGCCGGACTCGATGCCATCGACTGCCCGACGACCGTGATCTGGGGCGACCGCGATCCGGCCATCCCCATGCGCACCGCCGAGGAACTCGCCGACCGCATTCCGTACGCCACGCTCGTCCGCATCGACGGCAGCCATTTCATCATGGAAGAACGCCCCGACGAGGTCACCGCGGCATTGCGGGCCTGGCTCCTGCGCCCGGCCACCCGCTGAGGGTGACTTCTACTGGAACCTCCGTGCCAGGGGCGTCCAGCAGTGCGGGCCTCGAATACTCGTGTGCTGGTTCACGATCCGCTGGCACGGTGAGGTCGTAGTGTCGCGGACTCGGTCGTAGCCGAACCTCGGTGCGTCATCTCGTACACGACATCCGAAAGTTCATGTGGCGCAACCTGATTTCACCCAGGCCAGCGCGGTCTCGACGTGCCCGATGCGTCGGGGTTCCGCTACAGCGGGAGGTGCGACGAGAGCTGTGCGGAACCCGTTGTCATCGCGTCAGCCAGCGCGCGCAGCGGCGGGTGAGGAACGGCATCACGACCCACACCATGGCCGCGACGGCGATCGGAACGATGATCGCCAGCCGTAGCGGCGGCGCCAGCGGCTCGAGCAAGGGGCCGGTAGCCGTCACCAGAACGGTGAGCAGCGGGTAGATCCCGACTACCGTCAGCAACCACAGTTTCCACTTGACCGGCGCCGCGGACTGCGTAGCAGGACTGAGGGTTTCGTTCGTCTGCTGCTGAGTCATCGGGTGGCCGCCAGGATTTCGTCGACCAGCCGAACGGCCTCGGGCAATTCGATGTGATCGTCGGGATGGTTGCCCAGGTGGCTACCGGTGGCGGTGAGCACCGCGCTGGCTGCCAATCCGCGGACCAGCAGTCCGACATGTGCGACCGGATCGGGCACGTTGACCGGATCGTCGGCGGCCGCCAGCACCCGGAACTCACGCGCCGCGCCGCGGATGCGCGCCCAGTCGAACGGCCCGTCGAAGAATTCGGCCAGCAGGTCATAGCCGACCTCGTGCGCGGCGGTGGATACCAGGACTACCCCGGCGAATTGCCCGGCCGCGGCGACATCGTGCTGTTCGAGCATCCGCAGCACATTGACGCCGCCGATGCTGTGGCCGACCAGCACGATATCGCGCGCCGGACCCGCCGCTGCCGCCGCCTCGGCGAAGGTCTTGCGCCACGAATCCAGCCGGGGCGCTTCGGGTTCGGGCAGATTCGGGATCGTCACCGCATGCCCCTGTGCGGCCAACTCCGCCGCGAAGTAGGGGAACCACACACTGTCGCTGCGAGCTCCGAGGCCATGGCTGACGACGATCGCACTCATTGATCACTCCACTCTGAATCGAAACGCTACGTAGCGTTTTGCAAACGATACACTGACCGGCATGGCCAACGGAAGTGATGCGGATGACAGCGCGGCGCCGCGCACCGGCGGGCGGATTCGCAGCCGGTCCGCGCGCGATGCGGTGCTGCGGGCAGCGGCCGAGTTGCTGGAGGAGCAGGGCTTCGGCAAGGTGACGATCGAAGGTGTCGCGGCCCGGTCGGGCGTCGCCAAGAGCACGATCTACCGCTGGTGGAAGTCGAAGGCGACCCTGGTAATGGATGCCCAAGGTGCCGCGGTCAGCGCGCGCATGCCGGACCCGGACACCGGATCGGCCGAGCGGGACCTGACCGTCTTCCTCGAGGCGCTCTACGGAGTCGTCGACTATCCGTTGCGGGTCAAGGCTTTGCGCGGGCTGATGGCCCAGGCCCAGCTGGACCCGGACTTCGCCGAGCCGTTCCGAGCGTGGGTGCAGACCCGGCGAGATGTCGTGGTTCGCATACTGAACCGCGGTGTCACGCGCGGTGAGCTCGCCGCCGACCTGGAGGTGGAATACGCCACCGACCTGATCTTCGGGCCGTTCTGGTACCGCCTGCTCGTTGAACACGCACCGCTGCGGCCGGAGCACGCGTCGGCCGATATCGCCAGGCTGCTCAGTGGATTTCGCGCACCGGAGTGATCATGCCCGATGGAATTCGATTGCGAGGGCGATCAATTCGGCCATATGGTCGCCGTCGCTTCGGGACCGGCGCATTGCTTCATCGGGCGCGAATGTGCCGACCTCGAGAATGTTCTCCGCATCATCGGGATTGGTCGGCGCGGAATCCAGCACTACATCCGCCGTACACCACAGCCATGCCTTGTGCGGATGCGGTTGCCAAGGATAATGCGGCGCAGGGCGATCGGTGGTCGTGTGGTGGGCTCCGAACGGGCGCACCGGTCCGGTCGGGCGGGCACCGGCCTCCTCCATGAGTTCGCGGCGCACACAGTCGTCGATCGATTCACCCGCTTCCCGGGTGCCGCCGGGCACGATCCAGATATCGCGATCGTCGCGGCACAGCACGATATCGGTGCCGATGAAGCAAATGACATGGATATTGGTGACGAGTTCGTCGGGCGGCAGATCGGTGGAGAACCGGACGTCCAGACCGCCCCATTCCCAGCGGGTCGGCGTGTGCAGCAACGGATATCGGTCGGCCAACGTCACACCGTCGACGCTAGTCCACTCACTCGGTTCCCGACTTGCCGATCTGGCAGTGGATGTGGTCGACGGAGCGGGTGTCGGGATGGTCGGGATGGTCGGGATGCCGGATGAAACTCGGATCGCCGATGGTGGAGATGGCGCACGCGGGATCGGGACTGTCGGAGCAGTCCTGCCATTCACTGGCCGCGAAATCGTAGACGCTGCGGAAGAAGTCGGCGACGAAGAGATCGCCGTCCGGGTCGCCGAGCGGACTCGCATCGGGTTCGTCGAGTCGGTAGCGCATCTGGGTGCCGCCGGGCCAGCTGCCACCGGGTGTCACGGCGGTCTCGACCGTGCCCCAGTGCGACGCCACGGTGATCCTGCGCGATACATCACCGACCGGCATGGTGACCCCGGCGAAATCCATGGCGCGGCCCTGGCCGTGACAGTCGACGCGCGGAGTGCCGTCCGGGTACTTCCCGCCGCCGTCCATCCCGAGCGCCGACAGCTCGGTGACGCCGAAGTTGGCGGCTAGGAAACGACAGAATCGCACCAGCGCCAACGCATTTCGCGGATCCAGGCGCTTGGGAGTGGCCGGGGTGTTGCCGCGGCGGATGATCACCCCGGCGAGACCGCCGGGTTGGTGCCGCCCCGAGTGCGGGTCGAATCCGGCGAATCCGACCAGGGCCGGTGATCCGGGCCCGTCGAAGCGGATCAGGTCCTCGCTCGCGAGTCGTTCGAGCTCGGCGAATGCGTGGTCCTTACTCATTGCTCGGGCCGGTTCCGACACGACGCACCTCCGATACAACCGAATCGATACGCCGACCCAGTTTGGTGACGCAGCGTCAGAATCTGGCACCCGCGCGAAAAGAACACGAGTAGTCCTGTACTCGTGTTCTTTCCGGCGCGCGCTCGACCGCATGCGGCCGCCATTTTCCGGATTTCCGGTCCTCGAGCTGCGGCGTCATATATCAGCGCGGGGTTGACTCAGCGTTCGCGGGCCAACGCTCGATAGCTCAGATTCCACATCCACTCGACCGGACCGCGCTCGAACCGACGCAGCCACAGGTGTGCGGCGGTCACGATGATCAGCGCGACCGTCAGGTAGATACCCACCGTGAACGGCACCCTGGCATCGGCGGACACGTGTGCGGCCAGCCCGAAGCCCCAGCCGTAGCACAGGATCGAAGCGACGAGATTCTGCAGGATATAGCAGCTCAACGCGGTACGGCCGACCTCGGTGAGCCGCCTGCCGACGAATCCGACGCGCGGGCGGCGCAGGTAGAACTCGGCGACCGACGCGAGCAGGCCGAAGGCGACGAACGGGGCGCTGCCGTACCTGGTCAGCAACACCAGGTCACCGCCGCCGAGCACGCCGACCGCCAGGTCGATCGGCGCGGCGATCGCGAACCCGATGATCATGAGTCGGCGGCGCAGGCGGGCGCCCTCCGGCCGGAACACTCCGGCCCGGAACAACTGCGCACCGGCGAGGAACAGCGCGATCGACATCGGGAAGATGAAGATCGGCTCGAAACGGAACATGCCCGCATGCTCCAGCCGGAACAGCACCAGATCCCAGAACGATCCGTCCGCATAGGGATTCGGGTCCAGCGCTTCGCGTCGCGTCGAATCCTGCTGATCGGCAAGGGACATCGCGATCCCGATGAGGGTGAGCATCGCGATATGGAGGCCCGCCGCGATGACCAGCCAACGACGTTGCGCGCGTTCACTCGTCGCGAGGATGCAGGCGACGACAAGTCCGGTGACCGCATACCCCATCAGCACGTCGAACTCCGCGATGAAGACGAAGTTCAGCACACCGTCGAGAAACAGCAGTCCGGCCCGCCACGGATAGCTACCGGGCCACCGTCGCCCGCCGCGCACCGCGGAACCCTGCTGGATGGCGAGGCCGATGCCGAACATGATGGTGAGCAATCCGAGGAATTTGCCCTGGGCCAGTTGCTGCAGCACCCGCTCGGCCCACATCCAGCCGGTTGCCGATCTGCCCAGTTCGTCGAGGTACCCGACCAGGCCCTCGGCATTGGTGAGGATCCAGATATTGGTGCCGAGCGTGCCCAGGATCGCGATGCCGCGCAGCACGTCCAGGGCGACCAGCCGCGCGGAGGCCGTCGGTGCGGCGGTGATCGGCTCGCGCTGGCGTCCGGTGATTTCGACGATCGAATCGGTCATCCTCCGAATATCCGGGCCGCCGCGGCCTGCACGTATCCTCCGGAAGTACCACCCTTGGTATGACATTGCGGTCCACCGTCGATCGCCGATGCCGCCGGTCCGCACAGACGGCAGGCTCGCGTCGCCTAGGCTCGACGTATGCAGCGCATCATCGGCATCGAGGTCGAATACGGCATATCCACCCCCACCGAGCCGTCCGCCAACCCGATCCTGACCTCCACCCAAGCGGTTCTCGCCTATGCGGCCGCCGAGGGTGTGCCGCGCGCGAAGCGCACGCGCTGGGATTATGAGGTGGAGTCGCCGCTACGCGATGCCCGCGGTTTCGACCTGAGCCGGATGAACGGTCCGGCCCCCGTGATCGACGCCGACGAGGTCGGCGCGGCCAATATGATCCTCACCAACGGTGCCCGGCTCTACGTCGACCACGCCCACCCGGAGTACTCCGCGCCGGAGGTCACCGACCCGCTGGAGGCGGTCATCTGGGACAAGGCGGGCGAACGCGTCATGGAGGCGGCGGCCCGGCACGCCTCCAGCGTGCCCGGCGCGCCGCGGCTTCAGCTGTACAAGAACAATGTCGACGGCAAGGGCGCCTCCTACGGCACCCATGAGAACTACCTGATGAGCCGCGACACCCCGTTCAACCAGATCATCGTCGGCCTCACCCCGTTCTTCGTCTCCCGTCAGGTGATCTGCGGCTCCGGTCGGGTCGGCATCGGCCAGTCCGGTGACCACGCCGGATTCCAGCTGTCCCAGCGCGCCGACTACATCGAGGTCGAGGTCGGCCTGGAGACCACACTCAAGCGCGGCATCATCAATACCCGCGACGAACCGCACGCCGACGCGGACAAATACCGCCGCCTGCACGTCATCATCGGCGACGCCAACCTCGCCGAAATGTCGACCTACCTCAAGGTCGGCACCACCGCGCTGGTGCTCGACCTGATCGAAGCGGGCGAGGATCTCTCGGATCTGCAGCTGGCCCGCCCGGTCACCGCGGTGCACCAGATCAGCCACGATCCGACCCTGCGCGCGACGGTGGCGCTCACCGACGGCCGCGAACTCACCGGACTCGCGTTGCAGCGCATCTACCTGGACCGGGTGGAGAAATTCGTGGCCCGCAGCGGTAACGACGACGAGCGCGTCAAGGACATCCTGGAGAACTGGGCCATGGTGCTCGACCTGCTCGAACGCGATCCGATGGAATGCGCCAACCTGCTCGACTGGCCCGCCAAACTGCGCCTGCTCGAGGGCATGCGCAAGCGTGAGGGCCTGAGCTGGGCCGCACCCAAACTGCACCTGATGGACCTGCAGTACTCCGATGTGCGCCTGGACAAGGGGCTCTACAACCGCCTGGTCGCGCGCGGGTCGATGAAGCGCCTGATCAACGAACAGCAGGTCCTCGACGCGATGACCAAGCCGCCGACCGACACCCGCGCCTACTTCCGGGGCGAATGTCTGCGTCGATTCGGTGCCGATATCGCCGCCGCCAGCTGGGATTCTGTGATCTTCGACCTTGGTGGCGATTCTCTGGTGCGCATCCCGACCCTGGAACCGCGCCGCGGCACCAAGGCGCACGTCGGCAAGTTGCTCGACGGGGTGCATACCGCCGCTGAGTTGGTCGAACAGCTCACCACCTAGCCCAGATGGGCGAATAAGCCCAGGTAGCAACGAGTATCGCGAATATACGCAGCACGGAGCGAGGCTTACGAGCGAGGAGTTCGTAAGCCTCGCTCGTGTCCGAGTCCTCGAAGCGCATGCGCCGTAGCCGCGAGTCTCGGCGGCTCGGACGCGAGACGAAGGGGCCGCGAACACGCCGCGCCCGCGCGGGCGATAACAGAGCACAGTGTCGGTATGGCTGGGTAGTGTTGAGATACGGGCACGGACATTGCTCATGATCAGGGTCGTGCTCAGAATGGAGCCCTGGTCATGATGAGGACAGAGGAGGTCGGCTGCCATGGCACAAGAGCAGACCAAGCGCGCCGGGGGCGGCGACGAGGACGAGGGCCCGGAGGGCGTCGACGCCGCCGGTCAGGAGCGCCGCGAGAAACTGGCGGAGGACACCGACGACCTGCTCGATGAGATCGATGATGTGCTCGAGGAGAACGCGGAAGACTTCGTTCGCGCGTATGTGCAGAAGGGCGGCCAGTGACAGCAGGTGACCCCTTGCGTCTCCACCCGGGGCACGCCCTCTCGTCGTTCACCGAGCACCTGCGCATGCACGCACCGGAACTGTTGCCAGCCAACCGATTCGGCGCGATCGCGGGTGCCACCGGAACTTCCGGTGGCACCGCCGCGAAGGATCTGGCTCCGCATGGAACCACCATCGTGGCGGTTGCGTTCCGCGGCGGTGTGCTGATCGCCGGTGACCGGCGGGCCACCCAGGGAAACCTGTTGGCCAGCAGGGATATCGAGAAGGTCTACATCACCGACACCTATTCGGCGGCCGGTATCGCAGGCACCGCGGGTATGGCCATCGAGATGGTGCGGTTGTTCGCGGTGGAGTTGGAGTACTACGAGAAGATCGAGGGCGTCTCGCTGACCTTCGACGGCAAGGCCAACAAGCTGTCGAAGATGGTGCGCGACAACCTCCCTGCCGCACTCCAGGGTCTTGCGGTGGTTCCGGTGCTGGTCGGCTACGACCAGCACGCCACCGATCCGGATAAGGCGGGTCGCATCGTGTCCTACGACGTGGTCGGCGGGCGCAGCGAGGAGCGGTTCGGCTACACCGCGGTCGGCTCGGGTTCGATGTTCGCGAAATCGTCGTTGAAGAAGCTGTACGCCAAGGGAATCGATGAGGACCGCGCGTTGCGGATCGCCGTCGAATCGCTGTTCGACGCGGCCGACGACGATACCGCCACCGGCGGTCCGGATCTGGTGCGCGGCATCTACCCGACGGCGATCGTGATCAACGATGAGGGCGCCGATGAGGTGACCGAATCGCGGTTGGAGGAGATCACGCGGGCGATCGTCGCCGATCGCGAGGCCGCGGAAGAGGGGAGTGCCTCAGCATGACACTGCCGTATTACGCGTCGGCCGAACAGATCATGCGCGATAAGACCGAACTCGCGCGCAAGGGTATCGCCCGCGGTCGCAGTGTGATCGTGCTGACCTACGACAAGGGTGTGCTGTTCGTCGCGGAGAATCCGTCGGCAACGCTGCACAAGGTGAGTGAGCTGTACGACCGGGTCGGGTTCGCGGCCGTCGGCAAGTACAACGAGTTCGAGGCACTGCGCCGCGGCGGCATCCTGCAGGCCGACCTGAAGGGCTACCAGTACGACCGGCGCGATGTCACCGGTCGCGGACTGGCCAACGCCTACGCGCAAACTCTCGGCACGATCTTCACCGATCAGCTCAAGCCCTACGAGGTCGAGATCTGCGTGGCCGAGGTGGGCTATCCGGAGCAGTCACCGGAATCGGTGCTGTACCGGATCACCTTCGACGGTTCGATCGTGGACGAGCGCGAATACGTGGTGATGGGCGGCACGACCGAGCCGATCCTGACCGCGTTGAAGGCGTCCTACAAGTCCGGCCTCGACCTGGCCAATGCCGTCGCCGTGGCGGTCAAGGCGCTACAGGCGGGAGTGCCCGAGGGCACCGCGGACAAGGACAAGCGCGTCCTGGGCGTGAGCTCACTCGAGGTCGCCACCCTGGAGCAGGCCCGGCCGCGGCGTGCCTTCCGGCGGGTCGCCGGTCCGACCTTGGAGCAGTTGCTGACCAGCGGTAAGTCGGGCAGTAAGGCCAAGGCGGCGGCAGCGACGGCCGCGGCCGAGGAGGAGTCGAAGGACGCTCCGAAGTCGGAGTAGTTCACCGGGTTCGTGCCACTGCGAAGGCCCTCTCGATTTATCGGGAGGGCCTTCGTCATGGGCGATGGTTTTCGGTTGAACGTTTCGCTCACGTGCGAAATTGTTGTGAAGACGTATGCATCGGGGTTGTCCGCAGCCCCACGCGAGTGCATGACATGGCTGTAATGTCGATAGTGTGCAGCGACGAATCATGGGGATCGAGACCGAATTCGGTGTGACGTGCACCTTCCACGGACACCGTCGGCTCAGCCCTGACGAGGTGGCCCGGTATTTGTTCCGCCGGGTAGTTTCCTGGGGCCGTAGCTCTAACGTGTTCCTCCGCAACGGTGCTCGGCTCTACCTCGATGTCGGGTCGCATCCGGAGTACGCCACCGCAGAGTGCGACAACTTGGCGCAGCTGGTCACCCACGACCGGGCCGGCGAGCGCGTGCTGGAGGAATTGCTGATCGACGCCGAACAGCGCCTCGCGGAGGAAGGCATCGGCGGCGATATCTACCTGTTCAAAAACAACACGGACTCCGCGGGCAACTCCTACGGCTGCCATGAGAACTTCCTTGTTGTGCGTGCGGGAGAGTTCTCCCGCATTTCGGACGTATTGCTGCCGTTCCTGGTCACCCGCCAGCTGATCTGTGGCGCGGGCAAGGTGCTGCAGACGCCGAAGGCCGCCACCTTCTGCCTCTCGCAGCGCGCCGAGCACATCTGGGAGGGCGTCTCCTCGGCGACCACCCGCTCGCGGCCCATCATCAATACCCGCGACGAGCCGCACGCGGATGCGGAGAAGTACCGCCGCCTGCACGTCATCGTCGGCGATTCGAATATGTCCGAGACCACCACCATGCTCAAGGTCGGCACCGCGGCTCTGGTGCTGGAGATGATCGAGGCGGGCGTCTCGTTCCGCGATTTCGCCCTGGACAATCCGATCCGCGCCATCCGCGAGGTCAGCCACGACCTGACCGGCCGTCGTCCGGTTCGGCTCGCCGGTGGACGCCAGGCCAGCGCACTCGAAATCCAGCGCGAGTACTACGCCCGCGCCGTCGAGCACCTGCGCAACCGGGACCGTGACCCGAATATCGACCAGGTCGTCGACCTGTGGGGCCGCACCCTGGACGCGGTCGAGGCACAGGACTTCGCCAAGGTCGATACCGAGGTGGACTGGGTGATCAAGCGCAAACTCTTCCAGCGCTACCAGGACCGCTACGGCATGGAGCTGTCCGACCCCAAGATCGCCCAGCTGGATCTGGCCTACCACGACATCAAGCGCGGTCGTGGTGTCTTCGACCTGCTGCAGCGCAAGGGCCTGGCCAAGCGCGTCACCGAGGACGATGCCGTCGACGCCGCCGTGGACACCCCACCGCAGACCACCCGCGCCAAACTCCGCGGTGACTTCATCACCGCGGCTCAGGAGGCGGGCCGCGACTTCACGGTCGACTGGGTGCACCTGAAGCTCAACGACCAAGCGCAGCGAACGGTGCTGTGCAAGGACCCGTTCCGCTCGGTCGACGAGCGGGTGGATCGCTTGATCGCCTCGATGTAGGCGGTTCGGCCGTACCCAGGTGGGGCCGGCACGGGCGCGGCTAGCCCTCCGCCAGATAGCGCTCGACGGTCTCCACCTTCGAGGTGATCGCGCCCGTGACACCCGGGCGGATATCGGCCTTGAGCACGAGACTGCAGCGCGGTGCCACGGCGAGGATGGCATCGGTGGCGGACTTGACCACGGCCATCACCTCGTCCCATTCGCCCTCGATGGTGGTGAACATGGCGTCGGTGCGGTTCGGGAGGCCGCTGGCTCGCACCACTCGGACCGCTTCGGCGACGGCTCGGCCGACATCGACACCATCACCCAGTGGTGTCACAGAGAACGCGATGATCATGGGTCCATGATGGCGGCGCGGTAACCGAAATGGGGGGAATCGCGCGCCGACGCGCGGTCGTGGCGGCGGGCCGATTACCCTGTGTCGAGTGGCGATATCCAAGGTCGAGCGGCTGATGAATCTGGTCATCGCGCTGCTGTCGACCCGGCAATTCCTGACCGCGGAGCGGATTCGGGACAGCGTCGCGGGGTACGAGGATTCGGCCAGCGACGAAGCGTTCAGTCGAATGTTCGAGCGGGATAAGAACGAACTGCGTGACCTGGGCATTCCCCTGGAGGTCGGGCAGGTGAGCCGATATTCGACAGTGGAGGGCTACCGGATCAACCGGGATGCCTATGAGCTGCCCGAGATCGATCTGACCAGTGAGGAAGCGGCGGCGGTCGCGGTCGCGGTGCAAATGTGGGAGTCGCCGGAACTGGCCGCCGCGGCCGAGGGCGCGCTGTTGAAATTGCGCGCGGCCGGGATTCATGTGGAGACCGATGCCGCGGTGGCGTCGGTGCCCGCGGTTCCCGCGCGCACCCGCGGATCGGATGCGGTGCTCGGCAAGCTGCTCGCCGCCATCGACGCCGGTCAGGCGGTGCGCTTCGAACATCGGGGTGCGATCAACGAGCCCTACGTCATGCGCGATGTCGAGCCCTGGGGCGTGGTGACCCATAACGGCCGCTGGTATCTGGTCGGGCACGACCGGAACCGGGAGGCGATCCGCAGCTTCCGGCTATCGCGCATCGGCGACGATGTGACCGCCTATGGCCCGCCGAATGCGGTCGGCAAGCCCGAGGGCGTCGACCTGCGGGAGATCGTCGGCACGGTCACCGGCAGCGCCCCGGTCAGTGGCACCGCGATGGTGTGGGTGGCCGATGGCCACGGACGCGAAATCCGCAGGCTCGGACCGATACTGGAGCAGCGGTCCATCGGCGGCCGCACCGGTGTGGTCGTCGAACTCCCGATCCGATCCCGAGACTGGTTGGCGCGCTTGATCACCGGGCTCGGACCCGACGCCGTGGTGCTGGCACCACAGGAACTGCGCGCGGATGTGGTCGAGCGCCTGCGGTCGGTGTTCGACCATACGGAGGTCACCGCATGAGCGAGCGAACGATGAGCACAGCTGGGCATCCTTCGCTGATGACGGAGCCGAGCGCCGGCGAGGTGCAGTCATGAGTGAGCGCAGTCGGCTCTCGGTTCGGCTCTCGCGGCTGCTGAACATGATTCCGTACTTCATCGCCAATCCGGGCATCAGCGCCGCCGAGGCCGCGGCCGACCTGGGGGTTACGACCAAGCAGTTGATGAGCGATCTCAACCAGCTGTGGATGTGCGGTCTGCCCGGCTATGGTCCCGGCGATCTGATCGACCTGTCGTTCTCCGAGGAGAGTATCGAGGTCACCTTCTCGGCGGGTATCGACCGCCCGCTGCGCCTGACCTCCACCGAGGCGACCGCGCTACTGGTGGCGCTCCGGTCGATCGTGGATATGCCGGGCATGGTCGATCCGACCGCGGCGCATGCGGCGATCGCCAAACTCGAATCCGCCATTGTCGGCGGCAAGACCGTCGATGACGCCGAATCCCGCGAGCAGCTGCCGCCGACCGAGGCACCGGCTGTTGCGACGGTGCGTTCCGCGCTGGCCCGCCAGCGCGCACTGCGGCTGGTCTATTACTCGGCGAGTCGCGATGTGGTCTCCGAACGTGTCGTCGATCCCATTCGTATTGTCCTAGTGGACAACAACAGCTATTTGCAGGCCTGGTGCAGGCAGGCCGAGGGCGTGCGGCTGTTCCGTTTCGACCGGATCGAGGCGGCCACCGAACTCGATGAGCCCGCCCGTCCGCCGAGCCATGCGACCGAAGAGTCCGCGGCACTCGACCTGTTCCAGGACGATCCCGCGGTTCCATTGGCGCGCTTGCGTATTCGCGGCGACTACGGCTGGGTACTCGACCAGTATCCGATGCACCGGATGGCGGTGCATCCGGACGGAAGCATCGAGGCGACCATGCGTTTCGCGACCCTGGACTGGATGGCGCGGCTGCTGCTCGGCTTCGGTTCCGGTGTCACCGTGCTCGGTCCGCCGGAATTGATCGCCGCGGTACGTGAGCGCTCGAATGCCGCCCTTGCCGCCTATGAGGCGGCCGGTTTCCTGGAGACCAGATGAACGCACGGAGGCTGGATCGGCGTGAGTGACATGATGGTGCCCGCTCGGGTGCTGGTCCTCGGCGCCGGGAGCATCGGATCGTTCATCGGCGGGAAGCTCGCGGCGGCCGGGGCCGATGTGACCTTCGTCGGTCGGCAGCGGGCAGTGGACGAGATCAGCGCGTCCGGGCTGCGGCTCACCGATCTGGACGGCGGCGATGTCTCGGTGGCCGGGGATGCGGTCCGGGTCGCGACCACCCCCGAGGATGTCGGATCCGCCGACTTGGTGCTGGTAACGGTGAAGTCGGCGGCGACCGCGACGGCCGTGCGCGATCTCGATGGCAAGATCCGTCCCGGCACCGTGGTGCTGAGCCTGCAGAACGGGATCGGCAACGATGCGGTGATCCGCGAGATCCTGCCCACCTGCGTGGTGCTGGCGGGCATGGTGATGTTCAATGTCGTGCACCAGTCCGAGGGCCGATTCCATCGAGGCACCGACGGCGGGCTCGCGGTCGCGGACGATCCGGCGCTCGCCGCGTTCACCGACGTCTTCGCGCGGGCCGGTCTGACGTTGCGTCGCCATCCGGACCTGCTACCGGTGCAATGGGCGAAGCTGCTGCTCAACCTCAACAACCCCATCAATGCGCTGTCGGGCCGCCCCTTGCGGGAGGAGCTGGCCGACCGCGACTATCGCCGCTGCCTGGCGCTGACCCAGGGCGAGGCGCTCGCCGCGATGAAGCGGGCGCGCATTCGCCCGGCCCGGCTGACACCGCTGCCGCCGGAGTTGATGGCCCGGGTGCTCACCGTTCCGGACGCGATCTTCCGCCGGGTCGCCGCCAAGGTCCTCGCCGTTGATCCGGAGGCCCGCTCGTCCATGGCCGATGACCTCGCGATCGGGCGTAAGACCGAAATCTCCTGGTTGTGCGGGGAGATCGTGAGCCTCGGGGCGATGGTCGGACTGCCGACACCGGTGAACCAGCGCCTCATCGAACTGATCGTGGCCGCCGAACACGGCGACCGGCGCACCTGGACCGGACCGGAATTGCTGGATCAGCTGCTCGCGGCGGCTGACCCAAGGAACGACTGATTTCGTGAGCACATGGGTAACTCGTCGGGTTCGCCCAGCACTGACCGACCATTCCACTGCCGGTCCGCGACGGTGCTGTCGAGGCACCTACGACCGGCAAAAGGCTCGGGAGGTGGGGGAGTAAATGCACATCAACGCCGGATTTCTCCCATGTCATAGTCCGGTAGCATCAGAGCTACCACATTCTTTGGAGGTTAATTATGGGCAGTCTGAGCATCTGGCACTGGCTGATCATCGCCGCGGTCTTCGTGATGTTCTTCGGCGCGAAGCGTATGCCCGATGCTGCCCGTAGCCTGGGCCGCTCGCTGCGCATCTTCAAGAGCGAAGTCAGCCAGATGCAGAACGAGAGCAGCGCACAGGCGAGTGCAGCACCGGCCCAGCAACCGGCCGCGGAGCTTCCGCAGGCTCCGGTCGTCCAGCCGACGGTGACCCAGCCGCAAGCAGAGCCCCAGGCACAGCCGAAGTCGCTCTGAGCCCAGCGTTGCCGCCGGGGTGAGTGCGAACTCGCTCCGGGTGTAGTGCTGTTGCCCGCCGACCGCCGCGGGCACCTTCGACCCAGGGGCCAACACACCACCATGCGAATCCCGTTCGATCCCCGGCGCAGTAAGCGCAGGACGAATCCCGACGGCACCATGTCGTTGGTCGAGCATCTGCAGGAGCTGCGTCGTCGGCTGCTGATTTCGATCGCCGCGGTCGTCGTCACCACGCTGTTCGGCTTCTTCTGGTACGCGCATACGATCTTCGGCATCGAAAGCCTCGGATCGGTGCTGACCGGACCGTACTGTTCGCTGCCCGCCTCGTCGCGCGCCGTGTTGACCGCCGACGGCGCCTGCCGCCTGTTGGCGACCGCGCCGTTCGAACAGTTCATGCTGCGGTTGAAGGTCGGCATGACCGCGGGTGTCGTGCTCGCTGCCCCGGTATGGCTGTACCAGATCTGGGCGTTCATCACGCCGGGCCTGTACGCGAAGGAACGCAAGTACGCGGTCGGGTTCGTCACCTCGGGCAGTGCGCTGTTCGCGACCGGTGCCGTACTGGCGTATTGGGTTGTCGCGCATGCGTTGAGCTTCCTGCTCAATATCGGCAACAATGCGCAGATCACGGCCCTGAGCGGTTCGCAGTACTTCAGCTTCATCATCAATCTGCTGGTGATCTTCGGTGTCAGCTTCGAAATCCCGCTGCTGGTAGTCGGATTGAACCTGGTCGGGTTGCTCAAGTACGAGAAGCTCGCCAAGTGGCGGCGCGGAATCGTGTTCGGGCTCTTCGTCTTTGCCGCGATCGTGACCCCGCAGGATCCGTTCTCGATGCTCGCGCTGGCCTTCGCGCTGACGGTGCTGTTCGAGGTCGCCATCCAGTTCTCCCGGATCAACGACCGGCGCCGCGCGCGCCGGGAGGCCGAAGCCCTGGCGGCGCTCTCGGATGAGGAGGCCTCCTCGATCGCCGGACCCGACCCGATCAGCGCGGCCGAGTCGATCACGGATCCGGCCGAGAAATCGGCGCGCCCCATGTCGGACTACTCCGATACCCTCTGACGGTGACATATCACCTGTCGCAGGCGGGCGAGCTGGCCAAGTTCTCCGCCGAGCTGACTTTCGGGCTGGACCCCTTCCAGCGCAATGCCTGTGTGGCCCTCGAAGGTGGGCACAGTGTACTGGTCTGTGCCCCGACCGGCGCGGGTAAGACCGTCGTCGGCGAATTTGCGGTGCACCTCGCGCTGGCCGCGGGCGGAAAGTGTTTCTACACCACGCCGATCAAGGCGCTGTCGAATCAGAAGTTCGCCGATCTGACCGAGCGGCACGGACGCGACCAGGTCGGATTGCTCACCGGGGACCAGTCCATCAACCCGGACGCGCCGGTGGTCGTGATGACCACCGAGGTGCTGCGCAATATGCTCTACGCCTCCTCGGACGCGTTGCGCGGACTGTCGTATGTGGTGATGGATGAGGTGCACTACCTCGCCGACCGGTTCCGTGGTGCGGTGTGGGAGGAGGTCATCCTGCATCTGCCGCCGGATGTGCGGCTGGTCAGCCTGTCGGCGACGGTCAGCAATGCCGAGGAGTTCGGTGCGTGGATGGAGACCGTACGCGGCGATACCGCGGTGGTGGTCGATGAGACCCGCCCGGTGCCGCTGTGGCAGCACGTGATGGTCGGGCGGCGGATGTTCGACCTTTTCGACACCAATTCCAGCGAGCAGAAGGTGCTCGTCGACGAGGATCTCGTCCGCTATATCCGCCATCGCGAGGCCGCCGACCGGATGAACGGCTGGGGCGGACCGCGCGGCGGTCGCGGCGGGAACCGCAGTTTCCGGCCGCTGCCACGGCCGGAGGTGCTGGCCAAACTGGATGAGGAAGGGCTGCTGCCCGCCATCACCTTCATATTCAGCCGGGCCGGATGCGACGGTGCGCTCGCGCAGTGCCTGCGTTCGCGGCTCGATCTCTCGGGGACGGCAGTCAGCGGAGCCGACGGGGTGGGTAAGCACACGGGGACGGCAGTCGGCGGAGCCGACGGGGTGGGTAAATACAGCCGGGCGGACGAGGCCGAAGAGATCGACGCGATCATCGAGAAGCACACCGGGGATCTGCCCAAGGGTGATCTCGAGGTGCTCGGATACTGGGAGTGGCGGGAGGCGCTGCACCGCGGGCTGGCCGCGCATCACGCGGGCATGCTGCCCGCGTTCCGGCATACCGTCGAGGAACTGTTCGTGCGCGGTCTGGTGCGGGCCGTATTCGCTACCGAGACACTGGCATTGGGCATCAATATGCCCGCGCGCACGGTGGTGCTCGAGCGGTTGGTGAAGTTCAATGGCGAATCACACGCCGAGCTGACGCCAGGGGAATACACCCAGCTCACGGGCCGTGCAGGGCGCCGTGGCATCGATGTCGAGGGCCATGCGGTGGTGCTGTGGCAGCCGGAGGTCGACACCAGTGCGGTCGCCGGTCTGGCCTCGACGCGGACCTATCCGCTGCGCAGTTCGTTCCGCCCCGGCTACAACATGTCCATCAACCTGATCGACCGGATGGGCGCAGACGAGTCGCGTGCGCTGCTCGAACGGTCCTTTGCACAGTTTCAGGCGGACCGGTCGGTGGTGGGGCTGGTGCGTGGCATCGAACGCAATGAGGGGCAGTTGCGCAAATTGCGCGATCAGCTCGGCGGCGAGGATGGCGGCTTCCTGGAATACATTTCGCTGCGAGAGCGGATCAAGCAGCGGGAACGTCAGATCGAACAGCAGGGTCGCGCGGATCGGCGCGGTGCCGCGGTCGATGCGCTGGTATCGCTGCGGCGCGGGGATGTGGTGGCGATTCCGTCCGGGCGGCGAGCCGGGCTCGCGGTGATCCTGGAACCCGATGCCACGCCTGGAGATCCGCGTCCGCTGGTGCTCACCGAGGACAAATGGGCCGGGCGGGTGTCGGTCGCCGATTTCCCGGTGCCCGCGAAGACATTGGGGCATATGCGGTTGCCGCGCAAGATCGATCACCGGACCGCGCGCACCCGGCGGGATCTGGCATCGGCATTGCGCAGCACCGGGATCTCGGCGCCGGGGCGGCAGCGGCGCGGCGATCGTTCGAAGGCGGGCGATGACCGCGAACTGTCGACGCTGCGACGCAGTCTGCGTTCACATCCGGCGCACACCCGACCCGATCGCGAGCAGATGAGCCGGGTCGGCGAGCGCTACAACCGGCTGCTGCGCGAGACCGAGACGATGCGCCAGAAGGTTGCCGCGACCACCAATTCGCTGGCGCGCACCTTCGATCGGATCCTCGGCCTGCTAGAGGAGCGTGGCTTCGTATACGAGGGCGAGGTGACCTCGGAGGGCCGCCGGTTGGCGCGAATCTACGCCGAAAGCGATCTGCTGGTCGCCGAATGCCTGCGGCGGGGACTCTGGCGCGGGCTGGGACCGGCCGAATTGGCCGCGGTGGTCTCCATCCTGGTGTACGAATCCCGCCAGGAGGGTGGATATCTCGGCGCCAGCGGGCCGACCGAGCCGATCCGGCGTGCGGTCGGTGCGACCGTCGGTGTGTGGAGCGAGTTGCGCTCCGATGAGGCGCGGCACAAGCTGCCGCCGACCCGCGAACCGGATCTCGGTTTTGTGACCGGCGTTTATAAATGGGCGCGCGGCGATGGGTTGGCCGATTCGTTGCTGGCCAGCGGTGATCAGAACACGCCACTGTCGGCGGGTGATTTTGTGCGGTGGTGCCGACAGGTGATCGATCTGCTCGATCAGATCCACGGGACCGCAGACGATGTGGAGATCGCGGCGACCGCGGCCAAGGCCGTCCGGGCGATCCGACGGGGTGTCGTAGCCGTGGACGCCGCGTAGCCGATTCGATTGTGATTTGATTTCTTTCGCGTACCGACCGTGGCGGAGGAGTCGGACAGGATCGCGCGTCATACCGGATTGGTCCTGTTGTGCGACGAGTCTCACGCGGGGGGCTACCGTGTGTATAACGATGCGAGTGGAGGCAACCAGATGAGCGGCCCGTACGGACCGAACGACGCCCCTGGTCCCAAGGAGGGACGCAACGATCCCACCCAGCAATGGGGTGGACAGCAGGCACCCGGTGCAGCCGGGCCTACTCAGCAGTGGGGTGCTACGCCCGCGGCGCAGCCGACCCAGCAGTGGGGGGATCCGAACGCGCAGCAGCAGCCTTGGGGTCAGCCGAACCCGCAGAGCCAGCCGAGTCAGCCACAGTGGGGTCAGCCCCAGCCCAGTCAGCCGAGTCAGCCGCAGTGGGGTCAGCCTCAGCCCGGTCAGCCGAGTCAGCCGCAGTGGGGTCAGCAGCCGACGCAGGACTGGTCGGCGCAGCAGGTCCAGCAGCCCTGGCAGCAGGGCCAGCAGCAGCCATGGCAGCAGCAGGCGCCGCAGCCCAGCAGTGGTGGCAAGAGCAAGGGCCTGTTCATCGGCCTAGGTGTGCTCGCGGTCGCCGTGATCGGTGCCATCGTGGTGCTGGTGCTCGTGCTGACCAGCAAGGACGAACTCGATCAGGCCGCCGTCCAGGATGGCGTCAAGAAGGTGCTCTCGGATTCCTACGGGATCCAGGACGTCGCCGATGTGTCCTGCCCGTCCGGTCAGCAGGTCAAGGTCGACGCGACGTTCACCTGTGATCTGAAGGTCAGCGGCGAGCAGAAGAAGGTCACCGTCAAGATCACCAAGGACGACGGCACCTACGAGGTCGGCCGCCCGAACTGACGGTTCGAGCCTGCGGCCGACAGGTTGGCGAGCGGGTGCCGGTGGGGCGGCCCCGCTGCTCAAACCTTCAGTGGGCTCTGCTGATGCACATGCCGTAGGTGCCTCCCACAAGCTGCAACCTCTGCGAGGTCGTTACCGGGTGTGTGAAGCCGTAATTCTCATGTGTGACCACCGGTCCCGTGGCCTGGCGGTCACGCCGAGCGCGCGGCGGTCAGTGCCGTGATCAGCCGAGTGATCGGGCTTTCGGCGTTGTAGGCGGTGGCCAGTTCGCGCAGGCGATCCGGGTCGGCGGGGGTAGTGGGGAGAGTGTCGGGGCGGGACAGTTCCACATCGGCGTCGCGGACCACGCGGGTGACCGGCGCGGCGGCCTTCAGATAGGCCTCGGCGGCTCGTAATTTGGCGCGGACGCCCTGGGCCAGGTCAGAGGTCGGATCCGCGACGGCGACGGTGAGCGCATCGAGCGAGCCGAATCGGCAGATCAGGGTCGCGGCGGACTTCTCACCGATACCGGCCACGCCCGGCAGACCATCGGAGGAGTCGCCACGCAGGGTCGCCATATCCGCGTAGGCCGGGCCCGCATTCTCCAGTGGCACACCGTATTTCGCGGATACCTCGGCGGGGCCGAACAGTTCGGCCTTGGCCAGGCCGCGTCCGGCGTAGAGCACGCGGACCGGGGGTGCCGGTTCATCGCGGACGAGCTGGAGCAGATCGCGGTCCCCGCTGACGACCACCACGGGATCGGTGTGCTCGCGGGTGGCCAGGGTGCCGAGCACGTCATCGGCCTCCAGACCGGCCGCGCCGCCGGTGGCGATCCCGGCCGCGGCGAGGACGTCGAGGATCATCTCGACCTGTGGGGTCAGTGTGTCCGGCACATCCTCGGCGCCGGGTGCGGCATCGGCCGCTGTGTCGAGGCGGTGGGTTTTGTAGGTCGGCACCAGCGCTACCCGAAAGGCGGGTCGCCAATCCAGATCCAGGCATACGACCACCCTGCTCGGCCTGTGCTTGGTGATCAGCGAGGCCACCATGTCGGTGAAGCCGCGCAGCGCATTCACCGAGCGGCCGTCGGGTGCGGTGATCTTCTCCGGAATCGCGTGGAATGCGCGGAACCACAGGCTCGCGCCATCGAGCAACAGCAGGGGCCCACCGGACGTAGCGTTCACGCCGCTGAGGCTACCTGCCCGATCCGACAACCCTGATGCGATCGGCGTTCGCGTCCGGCGTGATCGGGGTGGCGGGTAACGTCAGCGGTATGAGCTCGCACACGGAATCCCGATTCGCGGCGAATGTCTATGGTGATCGACTCGAGCGGGCGGTGCAGTTGATGCGCTCCGCCCATCTGGATGCCTTATTGATCACGCCGGGCCCGGATCTGCGTTATCTGATCGGCTCGGCGGCGGAATCCTTCGAGCGGCTGACCTGTCTGGTGATCCCGGCCGACGGCGCCACTCCGGCGGTGGTGATCCCGAAGCTCGAGTTGGCCTCGCTGGAGGGTTCGGCCGCGGGTGATCTCGGTCTGCAGGTGCTGGATTGGGTCGACGGCGTCGATCCGTACCAGCTGGTGAAGTCGGCGCTGCACGTCGGATCCCGGGTCGCGGTCACCGATGTCATGCCCGCGCTGCATCTGCTGCCATTGGCCGAATCCGTCAGCGGCCTGCCGGTTTCCGCCACCCCGGTGCTGCGGGAATTGCGAATGATCAAGGATCAGGCCGAGATCGAGGCATTGCGCCGCGCGGGTGCGGCCATCGACCAGGTGCACGCGCGGATGGGCGAATTCCTGCGGGTCGGGCGCACCGAAGCCGAGGTCGGCGCCGATATCTCGGCCGCGATCGTCGAGGAGGGGCATACCGAGGCGGCCTTCGTCATCGTCGGCAGTGGACCGCACGGCGCGGATCCGCACCACGGCGTTTCCGACCGGCGCATCGAATCCGGTGATGTGGTCGTCATCGATATCGGCGGCCCCGTCGAACCCGGCTACTACTCGGACTCGACCCGCACCTACGTCCTCGGCCAGCCCGAGCCCACCGTGGCCGCGCAATTTGCCGAACTGGAACGCGCACACGCCGCCGCCGTTGCGGCTGTTCGTCCCGGCGTCACCGCGGAGTCGGTGGACGCCGCCGCTCGAAACGTGTTGACCGAGGCCGGTCTCGGATCCGCCTTCGTCCATCGCACCGGCCATGGCATCGGACTCTCGGTCCACGAGGAGCCATACATCGTGGTAGGCAACACCCTGCCCCTGCAACCCGGTATGGCCTTCAGCATCGAACCCGGCATCTACTTCCGCGGCGACTGGGGTGCGCGCATCGAGGACATCGTGGTGGTCACCGAAGACGGCTGCGAGTCGATGAACCAGCGGCCGCACGGGTTGACGGTGCTCTGAGAGTTCTGCCGGAGTCGATTCAGGCTGGCGCGTGCGCGAGAGTGCTGCTGGAGAGTACGCGATGGACTTGAATGGCGATGACGACGCGGGTCGGGTTCTCGCGGGGCACCCGATACCGGCCCGCGTACCGGTCGACCGCCTCGCTGACATTGTTCGGATCGTCGAGCACGGTGGCCGGTCCTTCCAGGGTGAGCCAACGGATCCCATCCACCTGGCTCACTGCCGCATACCCGGAGCGCCGCACATTGCGCACCTTCACCGACCCGTCATTGGTGATCACCCGCGCGATCCCCGCCTCCGCATCCCAGGTGAACCCCACCGCCACCACATGCGGCGTCCCATCGGCGCGCAGCGTGGTCAGGGTGGCAAGATGCCGCTCGGCAACGAACTCGAGCGCGGCAGGAGACAACTGTGCAGTGCTGATCGGCATCCCCCGACAGTAGCGGTGCCCTGGTCGCCTGCCCACAGCCAATGCCGTGCCAGAGCAAGCCGTCGATCAAACGGCCGCACTCTTTTGTCGGGCTCCCGCACCATTAGGCGCACCCACGAGGCGCGCGGACCTCGGCGAGGGGTGCGAATGGACCCCGGAGGAGTCGTTGCGGCCGGGTTCGCGCCGAGGGTGCTGCGTTTGGGCGACAGCGCTTGGTCCGAGTGCGTGGCGCCGCGAGGATGGCGTGGGCCAACAACGGGTGTGCCGCGAGGGCGGTGCAACAGCGAGGGAGTGGGCGGAGCGGTAGGACTGAGGACTGTGGGTCGGTCTGGGTGGGCGGGGGTGGGGTGAAAGACTGGGGGTATGGGATTGCGTGGGATTGCCGACGGGGCGGTGGTGGTGCTCGGGGGGCGCAGTGAGATCGGGCTCGAGGTGGCGCGGCGGCTGGCGCCGGGGCGGGTGGTGGTGTTGGCGGCGCGGCGCAGTGGGGAGTTGGTCGAGGAGAGTGCCGCGATTGCGGCGGCGGGGGCGCGGGCGGTGCATGCCGTCGAGTTCGATGCCGACGATACGGCGAGTCATCCGGCGCTGTTGGAGAAGATCGCGGCGGAGTACGGCGGGATCGGGGTTGCGGTGGTTGCATTCGGGGTGCTCGGTGATCAGGCGCGGGCCGAACGTGATCCGGCACATGCGATCGCGGTGGTGCACATCGATTACGTCGCGCAGATCAGTGTGCTCACCATTCTCGCGAATCTGCTTCGCGCGCAGGGCAGTGGACACATCGTCGTCTTCAGTTCGTTCGCTGGCGCGCGGGTGCGGCGCGCCAACTACGTCTATGGTTCGGCGAAGGCGGGGCTCGACGGTTTCGCCAGCGGTCTCGCGGATGCGTTGCACGGCAGCGGTGTTCACCTGCTGCTGCTCCGCTGTGGTTTCGTCATCGGCCGGATGACCGAGGGCATGGAATCGGCCCCGATGTCGAGTACTCCCGACCAAGTGGCGGACGCGGTCGTGCGCGGCCTGCGCCGTGGCGCAGGC
>NZ_JBEXLC010000062.1:0-51304 GCF_040609795.1 Nocardia sp. NPDC004604 | reverse complement strand
ACCTCCCCGAACCCGCCCCGCCCGATCTCCTCCGCGTCCGCGAAACCGGCAGCATTCAACTCCGTGACGACATCAACACCAACATCACGCTGTGTCTCGAGCGGATCGATCTCAACCATTGGCTACTCGTGAGCTACCCGGCGGGCACCAGCCAGAATATCCCCGCAGCTCACTTGCGGCCACGGGCATCCGGGCGCGCTGGCCTGCCAACGTGTCGCGATCTCGCGGCGCACGATGCCCCCGCTGTCGCTGGCAGGTCTACCACAGCCACCCACCCAACACCCCCGATATTGGACAAGCGATCACCATGCGCTGATGCAGGCAAACGCCGAGAGCGCCCCTGCATCAGCGCATTCTCGACCGATCAGGTTCGTGGCTGGTTGGTGGATTTGTTGGTTCGGGAGAGTTGGTAAGGGTGGTGGGTCGGCTGGTTGTGGGATCGTCTCGAGGTTTTGCGGATGCCGCGCTGGTGTCCCCGATGCGGCGCTCGGACCTTCGACCGTCGTTCGCAGTTGGCGGCAGTCCACTCACGCAGCTCGACTGGGGTACTTCTTCCACAGCCATCACAGTCCGGGGGCTGACTCGTGCCGCCGTGTTCGGGCAGCCACACTACTGCGACCATCAATGCTGACGCCGCTATGAAGGTCGAGCGCCCGGTCCCGAGGGGCGCGGCGCCATCGCCATCACCGAATGGCTCATACTCACCGTGCACCTACCTAGATGACCGCACCTACGTCACTCACGGGTGCCGGATCTTGTCATCTACCTCGGCAGATACGGCCTTGACGCCGGTCTGCTGATCGCTCGGCGCGCACAGCCGACTCAGGACGTGAGGAGCCTGCTGCGGAGGTACGCCAGGATCTCGTCCCGAGCCTGCACCGTGGGGTGCCCTTCCTCGTCCACGAAGTGGGCGGTCACCACGCTGTGCGGGGTCTCGACCGTGTCGCGGAAGAAGGGGGGCGGTTCCGGGTTGGCGTACTCGGCCGGGATTACGCGGCCGTCGAAGCGGTCGCCGAGGAGTTGGCGGTAGGCGGCGAAACGTTGGGCCGTGCACCACTTGTCGCCCTCGAAGCGGTAGGCGAGCGCTTGGAGGTCGTCGCGTTCGAAGCGTCGCTTGATTGCGGAAGCGTCGTCCGGGGACAGCTCCAGGGCGGCGGGGTTGTCCAGGGGGAGTGAGGGGTGGTTGACGACCGGCGCGATGACGGAGGGCTCGAGAGTCATCGTGAGTGCGAAATTGCCTGTGAAACACATACCGATCGCGCCGACACCCGGACCGCCGCACTCTTCGTGTGCGACCCGCGCCAATGCTCGCAGCCACACCGCGATCGGGCTGGTCTCCCCGCCGCCGAAGGCACGGAACTCCTTGCTGATACACGCCCGTCTTGCGATCCGGTCCCCGAGTTCGACGGTGGGGTATGCGCCGTCGACCCCGAACAGCGACGGCATGTACACCGTGAATCCGGCATCGCGCACCCACCGGGCGAGCCGCACCACGTCGGGGCTGATGCCGGGCATCTCCGGCATCAGGATCACCGCCGGACCGGACCCGGCCACGTAGACGGTCTTCTCCGCACCCTCCAGCGAAACCGCCCGTCGGGCAAAGCCATCCAACACACTGTCATCCCCAGGCTGCACTATGGACCCTTCCTCGAACCGGCGCACTGCCATTCACCATCCGGCGCGGGCAATTGTCAAGACCGGTGAACCGGCCGCACCGACAGTGATTACGTCATTCGACGCTCGCGGCGGCGCTCCCGCGAAACCTAGCTTCGTCGACGCGGCCGCTGCCGGCCGCGATTCGCAGCTCACGAAGAGGAAGGGATCGAGCCGATGACAACAACATTTCAGCTGGGCGCAGACCTGGCGGTGCGCCGAATTGGTTACGGCACCATGCGATTGACCGCACCGCAGGTGCCGGGCTGCTCGAACGCCATGTTTCATATCTGGAAAGCGCCGGATGATCGGCGGGCCGCCATCGCGGTTTTGCGCCGTGCCGTGGAGCTCGGGGTGGATCTGTTCGACACCGCTGATTCCTACGGACTCGGCGAGAACGAGTCGCTGATCGCGGAGGCGCTGTCGCCGTATCGGGACGAGGTGGTCATTGCGACCAAGGTTGGTGCGGTGCGGCCCGCGCCGCCGGAGTGGATTCCGCTCGGGCATCCGGCTTATCTGCGTCAGCAGGCCGAATTGTCGCTGCGCCGACTGCGACTCGACCGCATCGACCTGCTGCAACTGCATCGCGCCGACCCTGCGTTCCCGCTGGCGGACCAGGTCGGCGCATTGAAGCTACTCGTCGACGAGGGCAAGGTGCGTCATATCGGTCTCTCCGAGGTGAGCGTCGAGCAGTTGCGCGAGGCGGCCGCGATCACTCCGGTCGCCAGTGTGCAGAACCTGTACAACATCGGTGAGCGCGGTCACGAGGACGTGGTGGAATACGCTGCGGCACAGGGCATCGCGTTCATTCCCTGGTTCCCGATCGGGGCCGGAGCGCACGCCGTCGCCGACGGTCCCGTGGCCGAGGTGGCGGCCGAGGTCGGCGCGACACCCGCACAGGTCTCGCTGGCCTGGCTGCTGCACCGATCGCCGGTGATGCTGCCGATTCCGGGCACGACCTCGCAGTCCCACCTCGCGGAGAACATCGCCGCGGGAGATCTGCGGCTCTCCGACGACCAGCTTCGGCGGCTCTCGGCCGCCGTACCGGTACGGTGACCGGCCGGGTCCCGGCGCTAGGCGGGCGTCGGGTGATGACTACGTCATGGTCTGCGTCGGTTGACAGATGTGGCGGCGGGGGAGCGGGCACCAGAGTGGAAGCCGCACAACGTGCTTCACCGCTCCTCGAAGGGACAATGACATGGTCGACATTCGACGCCCCCGGATGTGGCGTGCGGGCCGGGCGATCGCGGCGGTCACGGCCGCAGTCGCGGCCGGTAGCCTCGCCGTCGCGTGCACCGCCAGCACCACCACTCACGCCGGGCCGACCGAGGACGCGCCGAAGCCGACCATCGTCCTGGTGCACGGCGCGTTCGCGGACGGATCGAGCTGGAACGACGTCATCGACAAACTCCGCAAGGACCACTATCCGGTTGTCGCGGCGGCGAATCCGCTGCGCGGGCCCGCTGCCGACGCCATCACCCTGCGTGGGTTGATCAGCCACATCAACGGACCCGTCGTGCTGGTCGGGCACTCCTACGGCGGATCGGTCATCAGCGCCGCCGCGGCCGGAAGTGATCAGGTCAAGGCGCTGGTGTACGTGGCGGCGTTCCTGCCCGCGCCGGGCGAGACCGCGCTGGAGCTGACCGGCAAGTTCCCCGGGTCCACCCTGCCCCCAACGCTTGACCCGGTCCCGTTCACCGATCCGGACGGCAGCATCGGTACCGATCTGTACATCCAGCAGGCCAAGTTCCACGACCAGTTCGCCGCCGACGTCCCCGCCGACCGCGCCGCCCTGGCCGCCGCCTCCCAGCGCCCGATCCTGCAAGCCGCGCTCGAGGAGAAGGCCACCGTCGCCGCCTGGACCGATAGGCCCAGCTGGGACGTGATCACCACCGAGGACCTCAATATCCCGGTCGCGGCGCAGCGGTTCATGGCTGAACGGGCGCACGCGCAGGTCACCGAGGTGGCGGCCTCGCACTCGGTCGCCGTCTCGCATCCCGATCGGGTGGCCGAGGTGATCGAGCAGGCCGCAAAGAATTCCGCCCACTGATCCCTGAAGACCTTCGAGGAGAACACGGATCGGGAACATCATGTCCGACAAGGAAGTTCGTACCTACGACGTCGTGGTCATCGGGGCCGGGCCGGTCGGTGAGAATGTCGCCGACCGCACCCGCGCCGCCGGATTGAGCACCGTGATCGTTGAATCCGAGCTGGTCGGCGGCGAATGCTCGTACTGGGCCTGCGAACCCAGCAAGGCCCTGCTGCGCCCCGCCCTACTCTACGGCGAGGCCGTACGCTTTCCGGGAGTCGGTAGCGCGGTCACCGGCCGCTTGGACGTGCCCGCGGTGCTGAAACACCGTGACCGCATGGCGGCCGACTGGAACGACCGGGACCAGGTCGACTGGCTCGACTCCGTGCGGGTCGACCTCATGCGTGGCCACGGCCGACTCGATGGACCGCGGCAGGTGACCGTGCACACGCCCGAGGGCGGCATCGTGCGGCTCGCCGCTCGGCGCGCGGTGGCTGTGTGCACCGGCACGTCCGCGGCCCTGCCGCCGCTGCCGGGCCTGAATGCGGTGCGGCCGTGGACAAGTCGCGAAGCCACCGGTGCCCGGGAAGTACCCGACCGGCTCGCGATTCTCGGAGCCGGGGTGGTCGCCGTCGAAATGGCCACCGCCTGGCAAGCGCTCGGTGCGCGGGTCACCCTCATCGCCCGCGAGTCCCGGCTGCTGGGTCGTATGGAGGCATTCGCCGCGAACCTGGTCGCCGAGCGGCTCCGGGAGGCCGGTGTAGAGCTGCGGTTCGGCACGACCATCACCGCGGCCGAACGGGCGGGTGAACCCGATGACGGCATCCACCTCACCCTCGCCGACGGCACGCGGCTGGTCGCCGACGAGCTGCTGCTCGCGACCGGACGCGCACCTCGCACCGAGGACCTCGGCATCGACACCGTCGGCCTGACACCCGGCCAGTGGCTGATCACCGACGACACCTTCACCGTGACCGCGGTCGACGGCCAGTGGCTGTACGCGGTCGGCGATGTCAATCACCGTGCGCTGTTCACCCATCAGGGCAAATACCAGGCCCGAATCGCCGGGGCGGTCATCGCCGCCCGGGCACGCGGGCTCACGTTGGACACCGGGCGATGGGGCCCGCACACCGGGACCGCCGACCTCGAGGCAGTGCCGCAGGTGGTGTTCACCGATCCGGAGATCGCGGCGGTCGGCCTCACCACCGAGGACGCCGCCCGCGCCGGGCGGGTGGTGGACGTTGTCGATTACGACATCGGAAGGGTCGCGGGCGCAATCCAGCACGATCCGGGCTATCGAGGACACGCCCGGGTCCTCATCGACCCGGAGCGCCGAGTGATCGTCGGCGCCACCTTCGCCGGACCGGGCGTCGCCGAACTGCTGCACTCGGCCACCATCGCCATCACCGGGGAGGTCCGGATCGACCGCCTCTGGCATGCGGTGCCAGCGTTCCCCACCATCGGCGAAGTCTGGTTGCGGCTGCTGGAAACCTATCGCGACCAACACAATTCGCCTACCCCAGGAGAAAAAAGATGATCATCTACGACCGGCTCTACATCGGCGGTTCGTGGACCGAACCCAGCGAACCGGCACTGCTGGAGATCCTGTCTCCGCACGATCGATCGCTCATCGGCCGGGCGGCGCAGGCGCAACCTCCCGATGTGGATCGGGCGGTGGTGGCGGCGCACACGGCTTTCGAAAGCCGCGTGTGGCGCGACATCCCGCCCGCCGAGCGAATCGCCGTGCTGCGACGGTTCAATGAGCTGCGCGAGGAACAGGCCGACCGGATCGCCGAACTCATTACCGCCGAAAACGGTTCCGCCGCATGGTTCACCAAGGCCGGTCAGGCCGGTCTGACCCGGCAGGCGAATGCCTACCTCGCAGCCGCCGAGAATTTCGACTGGGAGCGCACGCTCACCTCGTCGGACCCGGATGCGCGCGTGCGCAGCGTGGTACGGCGCGAACCGGTCGGCGTGGTGGCTGCGGTGATCCCGTGGAACTCGCCCTTCTCCTCCGCGACATCGAAGATCCTGCCCGCCCTGCTCGCCGGAAATTCGGTGGTGCTGAAGGTATCTCCGGAGAACTCACTGAGCATGGGCCTGCTGGCCGAGCTGGTGGATCGCATCGGCCTGCCGGACGGAGTGATCAGCGTGCTGCCCGCCGAACGGGAAACGAGCGAGCACCTGATCTCGCATCCACTGGTGGACAAGATCGCGTTCACCGGCTCGACCAGGGCCGGTCGCCGGATCGCGTCCATCGCGGGCGAGCAGCTCAAACGGGTCGGTCTCGAACTGGGCGGCAAATCGGCGGCGGTGATCCTGCCCGATGCCGATCTGACGGCGGTGATGAATGGCCTGAAGTTCGGTTCCCTACTGAACAACGGAGAGTCCTGCATCGCCCACACGCGGATCCTCGCCCCGCGCTCCCGCTACGAGGAGGTCGTCGCGGCGCTGGCAACGCTGGTCGAGTCCTTGCCGGTCGGTGATCCACGCGACCCGGACACCTTCATCGGCCCCATGGTCCGCGGCGATCAGCAACAGCGGGTCCGCGACTATATCGAGGTCGGTATCGGCGAAGGCGCGCGCCTGGTCTGCGGCGGCCCGCAGCTTCCACCCGGTCTGCGGGACGGCTTCTATGTCACGCCAACGGTTTTCGCTGATGTGACGCCGACCATGCGCATCGCGCGGGAGGAGATCTTCGGCCCGGTCCTGGTCGTCCTCGCCTACGACGACATCGACGACGCAATACGCATCGCCAACGACTCCGACTACGGGCTCTCCGGTGGCGTGTGGTCGGCGGACGAGGCCGCCGCCGTGGCCGTCGCCCGCCGAATCCGGACCGGTACGGTCACCATCAACGGTGCACCGATCGGATTCGACGGTCCCTTCGGGGGCTTCAAGGCCAGCGGGATCGGTCGCGAATACGGGGCCGTGGGGCTGGGCCAGTACACCGAATACCAGACCATCACCGTCTGACACCGCTGGTAGGGTGGTCACGTGCTCATCGAGGAAGTCGACAGAATCTAGCCGCCCAGTCGAAGGCGGCGCTTCCCATCGCACATTCTCCCTCGGTGTCTTCGAACGGCCCGAGACATTCTCGCCTTCGCCTGCCTCCGCAAAGTTCCGGAATCACGCGCGCCGACGGTCACCTCGACCACGGCGTGAAACTTGCGGCCGCTCGTTCGCGAGCAGGAAAGAGTCGACGACCCATGTCCACCCCCATGTCCGCTGCGATCACCTTGCAGAATCTGTCCTTCGAATGGCCCGACGGCACCGTCGCGCTGTCCGGGCTCAACGGAACGTTGACCACCGGGCGCACCGGTTTGGTCGGCCACAACGGCGCCGGGAAATCGACGCTGTTGCGGCTGATCGCCGGAATCCTGACGCCGACGTCCGGGCGCATCGAAACCACCGGTGCAGTGGGATACCTCCCGCAGACCCTCACCCTCGGCCGCGAGGCCACCATCGCGCAATTACTCTGTATCGCAGGCAAACTCGCAGCACTGCACGCGATCGAGTCCGGCGAAACCGCGGACGAGCACTTCGAGACGATCGGTGACGACTGGGACATCGAATCCCGCGCTGACGAGGCGCTACACGAAATCGGTTTCAGCGCCGGCGATCTGGACCGCAAGGTAGGGGAGATCTCGGGTGGTGAAGCCGTGCTCGTCGCGATCACGGGACTGCGGATCCAGCGCACCCCGATCACGCTGCTCGACGAGCCGACCAATAACCTCGACCGCGAAACCCGAGCCAGGCTGGCCGAATTCGTGGATTCGTGGCCGGGCACCCTCGTCGTGGTGAGTCATGATCTCGAATTGCTCGAGCGGATGGATGCCACCGCGGAATTGCATAGCGCGGCGCTGGAGGTGTTCGATGGGCCCTACAGCGCCTGGAAACAGTACGTCGAACAGGAGCAGGCGGCGGCCCTACAGGCGGCTCGGACCGCTGAACAGGCGTTGAAGGTCGAGCAGCGGCAGCGGATCGAGGCCGAGACCAAGCTCGCCAGACGTGAGCGCACCGCCCGCGCGACACAGCGGGACGGGGGAATTCCGCGGATTCTCGCGGGCAACCGGGCCAGCAGGGCGCAAGGGTCGGCCGGGGCCATGCGCACCACTCACGATGCGAAAATCCGTGCGGCCCAGGATATCCTGGATGCCGCGTCCGCTCGGGTCCGCCGCGACGAACACATCCATCTCGAACTGCCCGATCCGGATGTACCGCGCAGTCGCCGCATTGCGGAACTGAGCGACGGTGACCGGCGCGTCGTCATTCAGGGCCCGGAACGCGTCGCCCTGATCGGCCCCAACGGTGCGGGCAAGTCGACGCTGATCGAGAATCTGCTCGCGGGCCGCCACCCGGAACGCGGCACCCTGCTCACCGACCGGGTGGGATATCTGCCGCAACGTCTGGACAGCCTGGACGAGCACGCCAGTGCGCTCGACAACGTCCACGCGGTAGCCACCGCCACCGCGCCCGCCACGATCCGCAATCGGTTGGCCCGCCTGCTGCTCCGTGGCAGCAGTGTGGAACGGCCCGTCTCGACGCTGTCGGGCGGTGAACGCTTTCGAGTGTCGCTGGCGCGCTTGTTATTCGGCGACCCGCCGGCACAGCTGCTGATTCTGGACGAGCCGACCAACAACCTCGACATCGCCAGTGTCGAGCAACTGGTCGAAGCTCTCGCCGACTATCGTGGCGCGATCCTGGTGGTCAGCCACGACTACCCGTTCCTGCGCAGGATCGGGATCGACACCGTCGTGGAGCTCGAACGCAGCGGCCGCATCCAGCAGCGCGCCGCCCTGTAACCGCGTCCGGCTCCGGGCACACGCAGTGCCCGGAGCCGGATATCGGCTGCACGGCAAGGGTTTCGCGCCCTCACAGACGGTCGGCGTCGATGATCGCCTGTGCGAACGGGTGCGGAGCTTCCTGCGGGACGTTATGCCCGATGCCGTCGAGGATGCGGTGCTCATGTTTGCCGGTGTACTTGGCGGCGTAGGGTTTTCCGTCCTTGACCGCGCCGTCGAAGTCGCTGCCGATGGTGATGGCGGGCACAGTGATGGCCGGTCCGGTGGCGAGTTGCTGTTCGTAGGCGTCGTATTGTGGTTCGCCCGGTGCCAGGCTCAGCCGCCACCGGTAGTTGGAGATGACGATGTCGACGTGGTCGGGATTGTCGAAGGCGGTTGCGCTGCGGTCGTAGGTGGCGTCGTCGAAATTCCATGCTGGGGAGGCACGCTGCCAGATGAGCTTGTTGAAATCGTGTCGGTTGCGGTTGTAGCCGAGGCGGCCGCGTTCGGTGGCGAAGTAGTACTGATACCACCAGCCGAGTTCGGCTTCGGGTGCCAGCGGCTGCTGCTGTGCGGCCTGCTGGGTGATGATGTATCCGCTCACCGCGACCATTGCCTTGACGCGTTGCGGCCACAGTGCGGCAATGATGTCGACCGTGCGTGCGCCCCAGTCGAATCCGCCGAGGACGGCCTTGTCGATGTGCAGGGCGTCCATGAAGTCGATGATGTCGCGCGCGATGGCCGACTGCTGTCCGTTGCGCACGGTCTGCGCGGACAGGAAGGTGGTCTCACCGTAGCCGCGCAGGAACGGGACGAGCACCCGATATCCAGCCGCGGCCAGCAGCGGGCCGACATCGGCGTAGCTGTACGCGTCGTAGGGCCAACCGTGCAGCAGGATCACGGGTTGCCCGGTGGCGGGCCCGAATTCGGCGTAGGCGACGGAGAGGACACCGGCGTCGATCTTCTTGATGGGGCCCAGGCTGGTGTTGGCTCCCGATCCCGCCCGCAGGGCCGCGCCTGGCGTGGCGGTCGCGGGCGTGGTGGAGGAGTCCGTGGAGCAGGCGCTGAGGGTAGCCGCGGCCAGGACCGCCGCCAGCACTCCACTGAAAAGTCGTCGTCGGTTGATGTTCATGCCATCGACGCTAGGCAGCGCACCGGCGCCGCCGCGTGCGTCGGATGACGTAATCGGTGTCGATCGGTCGCACCGGCGACCGGCTGATCAATCGGCCGTTTCGTCCGAGGCGGGCAGCAGTGCCGCGAGGTCCCCGCGTGAACTGATGCCGAGCTTCGGGAAGATGCGGTGCAGGTGGGTGCTGACGGTCCGGTGCGACAGGTAGAGCCGTTGCCCGATCTCCCGATTGGTCAGCCCGTGTGCCGCCAGTTGCGCGATGCTCAGCTCGTGCGGGGTGAGCCGTTCCCGGGCGTCCGGGTCGCGATTCGGGCTGGATTCTCCCGCGCTACGCAGCTCCAGGCGGGCCCGTTCACTCCACGCGGCGAAGCCGAGGGCGTCGAAAATCTCTCGGGCCATGCGCAAATGGGTCCGAGATTCCACGACCCGGCGCTGTCGCCGCAGCCATTCGCCGTAGGCCAGGTGCAGGCGGCCGCGTTCGGCGGGCCAGCCGGTGAGATCGGCCGCCACCGCGGCGGCGAACAACTCCCCGGCCTTGTCACCGGCGAGAACCGCTCGGGCGTAACGCATTCCGATGTGCAGGGCGGGCGACGGTGTGGACGCGGCCGCCGGTTCCAGTCTGCGCAGCAGTTCCGCCATGGCATCGGCCCGCCCGGCGCGGACCGCGGCCTCGGCGAGCTCGGTGAGGAAGTACGCGCACAGCGCCGGTGAATGCGACGGGTCGCGCGGATCGTGGATGCGGGCCAGATCGGCGAATGCGTCGTCGAATCGGCCTTCGCCGAGCGCGATGAGCCCGCGGGTGAGTTGCACTGTGGCCAGCACGGGACGTACGGCAGCGGCCAGTCCGGTCCGTTCGGCGTCGGCCGCGAGCGCCGCGGCCTCGGTGTAATCCCCACGCAGAGCCGCGATTTCGGCCTGTACCGCGGTAACGGACGCATGCATAAAGGGTTGCCCGGTTTCCCGGGCGAAGGCCGCGGCCTCGGCTGCGATAGGCGCGGCGGCGGCGAGGTCACCGACCCGGGCCAGGCTCCAGGCCTGGATTGCGAGTGCCCGGGTCAGCAGCCCCAGCCGCCCGGCGGAACGGAATCCGGGTGCGGCCGCACCGGAGAAGTGTGCCGCGAGGTCGAAAGCGCCGACCTGGTAGGCCGCGCTGCCGAGGAAGTGATCGACCTCCGTATCGCGCCCCGTGGTCGCGGCCAGCGCCCGCAGGTCGCCGAGGACCTGTGCTCCGCGCTCGAACGGGGCCACGATCGAGTCGATCGCGAGCTTGCGCGGATCACCGTCGGGAATGCCGAAGGTATCGGCGACCGCGAGCACCGCGCGCCGGGTATCGGGTCCGGGTTCGGACCAGAAGCACCGCGCTGCCGCACCCCACAGGATCCGCAGCGCGGCATCCGGAAACCCATCGGCGGCGACGGAGGCCGCAAGCGTGGCCAGTTCGCCCGTCACGCAGGGTAGCGAGCATGGCAACGGGTTCGGAGTCGATGCGGCGTGCGACGAAGGCGAGCACCTCGGCGCTGGCGAGATCGAGCCAGTGCACGTCCTCGGCGACAACCAGCACCGCTCGGTCCGCCGCCGTATCGGCGAGCAGGGTCAGGGCGGCGAGCCCGACCAGGTGGATGCTCGGCTCGTCGGTGGCATCCGACATGCCCAAAGCGGTCGCCAGCGCGTCGAACTGACGCGGCGGCAGGGCGTCGAACTCGCGGCGCAGCGGGTACAGGAGTCGATGCAGTCCGGCGAAGACGAGGTTGCGTTCGGCTTCCACCCCGGCGGTTCGCAGCACCCGCAGGCTCGCGACGGCCGCGGCGGCGGCCATCTGCTCGACGAGCGTCGACTTCCCGATCCCGGGTTCGCCTTCGATCAGGACGCCGCTCCGGTCGCCGGGGCCGTCCACGAGGGCGGACAGGTCTTTCAGTTCGGTATCGCGTCCGAACAACGGCATGGTGCGGAATCCTCCTCCGAGCCCCGAGAGGATATGCGGGTCCCGCGGAGACCCTACCGAAACTGGATTACGTCAAGACAGCGTCATCTGACAGATTCGGCGCCATGCCGTCGGCGGCGAAGGTATTTCCATGGCTACCGTCCGTTTTCACCTGATGTCCACGCTGCCGCCCGCCGAGGTCATGCACGTGCTCACCGACTTCGGGCCCACCCGTCCCGAGGTGTGGCCGAGCATCGACGCCGAACACTTCGTCGTCCACGATCGCGGCGACACCTGGGCCGAGGTCACCGAGGGCACCGCCGCCGCGTGGGAACGCGCCCGCTACGACTGGGATCCGGCCGGTGACACCGTCACCGTCACCACGCTGGATTCCAAGCTCTTCGGCGCGGGCGGTGGCTGGGTCTTCCGAATCACACCGGATCTGCCCGGCTGCCGCGTCGATGTCGAACTGACCCGGACCCCGCAGGCGTTCAAGGGCAAGATCCTGGCGGCACTGCTGCCCCTGGTCGGGCCGTCCGCGCTGCGCAAGTCGTTCGTCGGCCCGCTGCGGGCGGCGTGATGTCCACACCACCTTCGATCCGCGAGACCCTCGCGCCCGGCACCCACACCTTCGACTCCGATGGCATCGCACAGCGGTACCACGTGCACGGCAGTGGACCGGTATGCCTCGCGCACCCCGGCGGACCCGGGATCTTCTGGGACTACCTGCGCATGCCCGCGCTGGAGGAACACCTGACCATGGTGTACGTCGAAGCGCTCGGCACCGGCGAATCCGGTCGCCTGCCCGCGCATCCGCACGGCTACATCCGGGAGCGCTACAGCCGCGCCCTGCAACGGCTGATCGACCACCTGGGCGTGCCCGAGGTGTATCTGCTCGGCCACTCGCACGGGGCGTTCGTCGCCGCCTATCACGCACTGCACCGACCGACCGGGCTCGCGGGCGTGGTCCTGTACGAGAGCGCACCGGTCACCGGCCCCGAGCACGGGGCCGAAGCCACGCGCCGAATCCAGGAGTTCGCCGCCGCGCACGCGGACCGGCCCGAACTGGATGAGGTACTCGCGGCATTCGCTGCCATGCAGGATATTTCGAGCGACGAACAGACCCTCGCCGTCGCGCGCGGCATCCTGCCGTCCTACTTCGCCGACTACTGGGGAAATGAACAGCGGTGGGCTCGCTTCCGGGCAGGCCTGCGGGCGAGCTATATCTCGGGACTGGACGCGGACCTGTCTCCCGATCTCATCGATGACCGCGCCGATCTGCCGAATCTGACCGTCCCGGCCCTGGTCGTCGTGGGTCGCCATGATGTCATCTGCGGGCCGCGCTGGGGACGGGAACTGCACGAACTGATCCCCGATTCGCGACTGGTCGTTCTGGAACACAGCGGGCACATGGGGCATCTGGAGGAACCCCAGCGCTTCGACTCCGCGGTCCGGGAATTCGTCTTCGCACCCAAGGAGTGATCGATATGTCCCCGTTTCGCGCGTTCCGATGGGGCGAGCAGCGCAGTGCGGCAGCGGTTTTCGCGGGTACGGCGGCGCTGTGGATCTGGGCCGAGCTCGCGGTACTGCACGGGCGGGGACCCACCGTACGCGATCTCATCGGCTAGCGATTCCACTGCCTTTGTTCATTCACACCGATCGAATGGAAGAGTTTTCATGAACACCACTGCGGTACAGCCTGTTTCGACGTCCGAACGTTCGTCGATGATCCGCCTGTATCTGGTCCGCGGCTTCCTGGCGATAGCGTGGGCAATCGCCTTCGCCGCGGCCCGCGACCCCCTGAACGCCGTCGCGCTCACCCTCCTGATCGCCTACCCCCTCATCGATGCGGTGTCCTCCGCCATCGACTACCTCGCGGTGCCGGACGGCTCCGAACGTCACGTGACCGCCCTCAACGGCGCACTGAGCACCCTGGTCGCCCTCGCCCTCGGCGTTGCCGGAACCATTGGCGGTGTGGCCGCGGTGCTGGCCGTATTCGGTATCTGGGCAACGATATCCGGTGCGGCTCAACTGGCCGTCGGCCTCTACCGCCGCGGCCCCACCCTGGGCAAGCAATGGCCGACCCTGATCTCCGGCGGCCTATCCTTCCTGGTCGGCGCCGTCTACGTCAGCCAAGCCATCGGCCCCGCCCCATCTCTGGATGTCCTGTCCGTCTACGCCACTGGTGGCGGCATCTTCTTCATCGCACAAGCCGCACTGCTGGTTTGGAAGTCGCGGTCCCAGCGGACGACCGTACAGGTGTAGAACACCTTCCACTCACGGTCGGGCCGGATCGGGATCGGATGGGGTCGCTGTATCCGGATTACCGGCCCTACTTCTCCAGCTTCCAACTGCCGACGGCGTACATGTCATCAGCGGGGATGGCGCGCGTGTAGTGCAGGGCCGGGGTTATCCAGCGGATCCGACGCCATCCGCTGGCCGGACGGATGACCCACCAGCCGTATTCACGGTGAGGATTCCACTGGTTCTCACCGGTGTAGCCGGGCTCCCGGGAGACATGCCGAAACCGGTAGTACAGGTTATGGCGCAGCCAGAACCAGCGACTCGACCATGTGGCAGGGCCGCTGCTGACATGGAGCAGCTTCATCGCGCCCAACTTAGCACTGGATGAATGAGTTGCCGCAGGACAGAGCGGTGTGGCAACCCGTTGCCGCAGGTAGAAAGGGTGCACCACAGCCCGGCTACTAGCGGCTACTTCGCGGGCGGTTTCCAGCAGTCCGCATTGCTGGCACCCTCGAGCATCACCTGCACCACCGCGGGGGCGACAGTGCCCTGCGGAAACGGTGGGGTGAGCGTGAAATCGGGTACATAGTGATTGTCCTGCGCCGCGGGCGGCACATGGCAGTGCGCGCGCTGGTCGGCCGGCACGCAGGAGCCGCGGCCGTCGGTGCCATGGGGCTCGAACACGCCGCCGATATCCGCGCACGATAGCCCGGCCGGCACGGTAGCGGTCGGCCCGAGCGGATTGTCGACGCCCGGCATGCTGGTCGCCGGTGTGGTCGCGGTCGGCGCGGTGGTCGAGTTGCTGCACGCGGGCAGCGCGATAGCGGCAAGCATGGTGGCGAGCAGGGCGGTGCGGCGCATCGGTTTCCCCTGTGGCTGAGAGTGATTGACAACTTGGTGATACGAAGGCGTCCCGCCCCTGTTGCGGGTCGGGGCGCTATCGGCGTTTCAGGACTGCGGCGGCTCATAGTGCTCGGTGATCGTGCCGTCTGGATACTGCGTGACGACCCGACCATCCGGGAAGTGCTCGACCTCGCGACCATCGAGGAAACGAGCGCGGTTGCGGACCTCTCGGAAGCTCTCGCTGTCCATGGTTTCCCTCAGCTGCGCGGTGATGCCGTCGAGATCGATTCCCATGCGTTGCAGCTGTCGCGTGGGCACCGTTTCGAGGTCGCCGAGGATGGCGAGAAACAGATGCTCGACGCCCACGTACCCGTCTCGCTGCCCGAGCTGCTCGGCGGCGGCGATGATCTGATCGACCTCTGGCGTGCGGGGGATATCGTTCGCCATGGACTCACCTTCCTTAGGTGCCGAGGACTTCATACCACTTAAAGTAGGTCTGCCCCAGCTCGGTTATCTGCATGCATTTCCATTTCCGCCAGCCCTTACCGGTCCAGGTCTTGACGCCCGCTCCCTTATTGAGCCGGGAACACGACAGCGTGGGGCTTCCGTCTGGATTCGCCTCAGATTCCGGCCAGTTCGCCGAGTCGCTGCCCTTGCATGCGCTGTTGTCGTTGTTGGGGTCGACGTGCCCGAGCAGGCACGGCCCGGCGTGCGCGACCGGTGTGGTGGTGAGTGTCTGCCCGCCGAGCAATGCGGCGCTGACAGCGACAACCGTGACGGCTGCCCGAATCACGTTGAATCTCATGGATATCCCTCCATTACCTACTACTCCCGCACCCCACGGGCGAGATCAGAACCGCCTCGAACGAGCCGCCCTACCGCTCGACATATGCGGCGGGCCGCAGCACCCCCGCGTCGATCAAGGTCCAGACAGCCTCATGTTTTGCGCCGCATGAGTCGGCGTCGCAGTTGATGCGCTGACGGAACACGCGGCGCGCTTCATCGACGCTGTACGGATGATCCGGCGCACGGTGGCACTGGTCGCGAGCGATGCGCGCGAGTATCTCCGCGGTGGGACGCTCACCGTCGACGTGCACCGGGCGGTCGACGAGGTACGGCAGTACGTAAAAGAGCACGACGCCCAACGTCAAAACCCCGGCGACCGTGCCGCATACAAGTCCGGTCGTCGACACGGCTAGTCAACCTCCGTGTCGTCGATCGAGATCGGCTCGACCGTGATCACGGCGTGCTCGTCGATCTCGTGGTGGTCATCCAACTCGAACGCGAACGTCTGGCCGACAAACCCGTGATTGTCGACAGGCGCCCATGATCCGTCGTCGCGCTGCAACCACCCCGCCGGGCGACCAGTTCCGGCGTTGGCATTGCTCATCGCGACAACGATTGCGCGGCTTGCGCGCTCTATATCGGCGGCGCAGTAGCGGCAAATGCCGGTGTCCGACTCGGCGGCCTCATAGGTACAGCGGGGGCAGAGCTTCGCTTTCGGCTCACTGAGCGCCATGACGCGCCCCCTCGTGTGGCTGTTGCTCGGTCGCAGGCTGATGTGCCCACTGGCGGATTGCGTCCGCGAACAGCTCGACGACATCGCCCGGTGCGCCGTTGTAGGTACCGGGTGGGCCGACGAAGGGATCACGTTGCGGCAGCTTTGAATTAGGCATGGTTACCTCGCTCGTGACGCCGCGAATCTTGCGGGTTGAACGGCATTGGATGTCCGCCTCGGTGTTCGTTCGGTTTGGCGGGCCGCCCGGCGCCGAGGGCTCATAGGCATCACCCCGGCGCCGGGTGCCTAGATCAAGGACACGCTGAGCGGGTGCCTTGCGGTAAGGCGTGCAGCCTGGGCGGGTGTGTGCACAGGGGGTGTGCGCGGCAGCGAGTTCATGGCGTGCAAGGCATTTCGCGTGCCAAACTTCTGAAATGGGACGGCAGCCCAAGCAACCCAACACGCAGCTCGCCGAGCTGCTCGAGGAAACGGGCCTATCGAACAAGGCGCTTGCTCGCCGAGTCGTCGAGCGAGGCCGCGCGGTCGGTGTCGAGTTGCGCTACGACCACACTTCGGTGGGGCGGTGGCTGGCGGGCGAACAACCCAATCCGCCTGGGCCCGAGCTGATTGCGGAGTGTCTCACCGAGGTGGCAGGGCGTCGGGTCACGGCTGCCGAGTGCGGGATGAGCGGCAGGGGAGAGGCTGCCGATCTTGGACTGGAGTTTTCGTTGAGTCTCACCGAGGCGACCGCTTCGGCGGCTGCGTTGTGGAGGAGTGATGTGGAGCGCAGGCGGTTCCTGGTCGGCGCGTCGTATGTGGTAGCGGTCTACCCGGCCGCGTCAATGCGGTGGCTGACCCTGCCAGGACCCGAGCACCCGGTCTCGGCCGGGTATCGCCGGATCGGACAGAGCGACGTCGATGCGGTCCGGACCATGACAACCGCGTTCCGGGACCTCGACAATCGGGTCGGCGGCGGGAAGGTGCGGTCGACGATCGTGCATTACCTGCACAGCTCCGTCGCCCCGCTGCTGCGCGGAAGCTACAACGAGCGCATCGGGCGACAGCTGTTCGCAACCACTGCCGAACTCACCAAGCTCGCAGGCTGGGCCGCCTACGATCTCGAGGAGCACGGCCTCGCGCAGCGCTATCTCATCCAGGCGCTGAGGATGTCGCGCGCCGCGGGCGATGCTGGCCTCGGTGCGGAGATCCTAGCGGCGATGAGCCATCAAGCGACCTACGTCGGCCGTCCTGGCGACGCCGTCGACCTAGCCCGGGCGGCGCAGATGGCAGCCCGCAACGCTGGCCTCGCCGCACTGGAGTCGGAGTGCCTGATGGTCGAGGCACACGGTCATGCCGCGCGGTTGGACGAATCGTCCTGCGCGACATCCTTGAACGCTGCCGAGCGCGCGTTCGGCCGACGCGATTCCGGCCACCCCGAATGGCTGGACTATTTCGATGACGCATATTTGTCGGCCAAGACCGCTCACTGCTTCCGGGATCTGGGCGACCTCGCCCGTGCAGCTCGCTATGCCGAGCAATCCCTCGACATGTCCGACGGCTATCTGCGAGGGCGGGCATTCAACCTGTGCCTACTGGCATCAGCCGTCGCGGATACGGATCCACATGAGGCGGTCCACATCGGCAACGAGGCGCTCGATCTGGCGGGTAGCCTCGAGTCCCAGCGCAGCTACTCCTACCTTCGCGAGGTCCGGTTTCGCCTCGCACCGTACGACGAACTCGACGAGGTCGCGGACTTCCGCCGCCGTGTGCTCGCTGCGACTAGAGCGACAGGCTGACAGCGCGGTACAGCGCGACGACAGTCGCGGCGCCGACAATCTCTCCGCCGTCGATCATCGCGACCGCATCCCGTAGCGGGATCCACTCGATCTGCTCTGCCTCGTTGATGTCCGGCTGTTTGTCGGTCAGGTCGGCGCCGTGTGCGAGGTAGATCAACTGGGGCTGATCGAGCGTGCCGATCGCGGGCTGGTAGGTAACCAGGTGTTTCATCGTGCGTGGACGCCAGCCGGTCTCTTCTTCGACTTCCCGGGCCGCCGCCACCGCAACGTCTTCGGCGCCGTCGACATAGCCTCCGGGCAGCTCCCACACCCAGCGGTCGATGATGAACCGATGCCGGTACATCAACAACGCCTCGCGCTTGTCGTTCAGTACCAGGGTCATCGCGCACCGCGGCATCCGCGCCACATATTGCGTGAACCTGACACCGTCGGGCAGCTCGATATCAACGGTGGACAGTCGGATGTGGCGGTTCTCGTCGACGAGGTGCTCGCCATGGATAGTCCACTTGGTTCGGCTCACAAGTCGAAGGTACCAATCAAATTCATGCAGACTTGCGGCGTCAGTCCGCAATCTCGCGGCCGAGCTGGTGACGCACGGCGTAGGGCTCCGGTTTCGTGGACGCCGTCCACGAAACGCCTATTCTGAATCCCGACCGTATCCGGCTGAAACCCGACTAGCTAGCCGCGGAAGATCTCGAACGTTCTGCGACCGAACAGAAACGCGCTGGCGTGGCTGTTGAGCGCGGTGACGAACTCGCCGACGGCCCGGTCCGGGAACGGGGCTTGTCAGCCGCCGTGGGTGAAGGCGCCGTTGAGATCTTCCTCAGGTCCGTCGGGGGGCCTGCATCACGCCGTCGAGGGTCAGGAACGTCTGAACGGTGAGCTTCATGTGAATGAAGACGGAGCGGCGCACTGATTCTGAACGGTCTCACGTCGAATCGACGCCGACCGAGTCGGAACGCATTCTCTCCGTGCCGGTGACGACGCCTGGCATTGTTCTCTCCCCCTGGCCACGAATCTTCGCACCTTCCTTGGGAAGTCGCGGCGGCCTCGTCGGCAGTACCTGAGGCCGCGAAACGGCGCCCCAGGGAGTCGGGGCTGCACACCGACGCGGCGGCGAACTACCGTGCAGGTTCTATTCACATTACGAAAGGTTCGAAGCCATGCTTCTCATCTCGATGGCGTTAGGGATGTTCGGCCCACTGCTGGTACCCACAGGAAGCTCGGACTGTTGGATGGACAGCACTGCTCCCAGGTGCTGGCCCCACTAGATTGATTCTCGCAACTGGGTGGGCGGAATTGTCGCTCACCCCAGTTGCCTGTCCCCCGACTTGCGCGCTAGGCATCACACCACCCTTGTGCCCTGCGCGCGGCTCGTCTGGCAATCGAGTTACCGGACACAGCACCAGTGCTGCACGGCGGTGGTGGATATGCCGGACTGATGTCGGCTCGCAACTGCACTGACACCACCACGCGAACACTCGCTCTTCGGCATTTCCGTACGCCGCCGAGGTGCGCTAGTCCCGAGTAACCGCAGGACAGAGCGGTGCGACAACCGGTTGCTGCAGGTAGAAAGGATGCACCACAGGGGTTCGATTCCCCTAGGCCTGCCAACCGCTCGCGATGCGCGTATCGACAGTGGCATTGTGGGAATGGTGACCCAAAACCACTGGCCGGTCGTCGAGCTCAGGCAGTACACGCTGCGACCGGGCAGCCGTGATGTGCTCATCGACCTGTTCGATCGAGAGTTCGTAGAAACCCAAGAGGCCGTGGGTATTCGCGTAATTGCCCAGTTCCGCGACGAGGATGATCCGGACCGCTTCGTCTGGATACGTGCCTTCCGTGACATGACCGCCCGCACCGCGGGTTTGACGGCCTTCTATATCGATGGAGCTGCCTGGCAAGAGCACGCCGCGGCCGCCCGCGCCACGATGGTCGATACCACGAACGCGCTGCTACTGCGCCCGGCGACGTCGACCTCCGAATTCTCGCTCCCTGCCGATCGCCCCGGGGTGGAAGCGACGATGTTGCCGAAATCGCGTGTCCTGGCCACGATTTACAAACTCGATATCGCGACCGGCGAGTTCGCCGAATTCTTCGCCAGCCGAGTGCAGCCCGTTCTTGCCGGCACCGGGGCAGCGCTGATCGGCAGCTACGTCACCGAGCCCGCGCCGAATACCTTCGCGATGCTTCCGGTTCGCGCCGAGACTGTGTTCGTTTCATTCGCGTTGTTCGAGAATGCGGACCGGCTCGATGAGCACCTCAATGCGCTCGCTCGTTCGCAAGTGTGGGTGGAACAAGTGCGGCCAGAGCTGTCGAAGCGACTGTCGGAGCCGCTACAGCAATTGCGTTTGGCGCCGACGTCGCGGTCCCTGCTGCGCTGACCAGCCGACGCCTGTGCGCGTCGGCCCAGTGTTTCGAGCTAGCGCCCCGTCCAGATAGATTGCTGCGCTACCCACTTCGGCTGCTCGCCGAGCGTAGTCGTACGGCGGTCGATACGGCCTGGGTGACCACCATTCGACTACCTTCGACCGGCCCCCTGGAGGGCGATACGGCAGGAGTTATCTGGACGCGGCACTAGTTGCCGCGCCGCAGGTCGGATGATGCTGTTCACCACAATCGCCTGGTGGTGGAGGCGGTCGTGGTGCCGCGCCTCGACAGTGCCCCGCCCCGACTCGGCGTGGATGCGCGAATGGCAAGGCGTGCAGTCGAACTCGGTAGATGCGGTCATGGGTTCGCGGCGTGGCGCCGGAACGGTGCGAGCGCCTCATCGCCCAGATTCGGGCCCGAGACGGTGACCGACGTGTCGCTGGACCCGATGACCTCGGCGCAGCGCAGGGTGAATCGTGGGTGCCCGCCGATGATCGCGGTGAAATCGGGCTCGGCGGCGCCGAAGACGACGCGCGTGATTCCGGCCCAGACGATCGCCGCACTGCACATGGGACAGGGTTCACCACTCGCGTAGATCGTGGCGTCGATCAGCTCCCTGGCGTGCCCGGCCTCGATCGCGGCCGTGATGGCGACCAGTTCCGCGTGAGCGGTGACGATGCCAGCGCTGGCGACCTGGTTGCGGCCCTCGGCGATCACCGCTCCGCCGGCCGCGACGATGACGGCGCCGAACGGACGATTGCCCTGGTGACCGGCGTGCTCGGCGAGCGAGATCGCCTGCCGCAGATGGGTTTCCTCGTCCTTGATCATGCTGTTCCTTCGCTCATTCGTGGCCACGCAAAATCGAGACGATCGCGGTCTGCCCACGGCGCTGCGCGTTGTCGAGCGCGGTGCGGCCGGCTCCGTCGCGGATCGACGGGTCGGCGCCGGCGTCGAGCAGGGCGGTCACGACCAGTGGTTGCTGACTTCCACAATGCCCAGCGCGTCCGATAGAGTCCAAGACTTACTTTCCATCATCACGATAGATTGCATCTATAGGAACGGTCATGGAGCTGCGTCACATCCGGTACCTGTTGGCGGTCGCCGATCACGGCAACTTCACCCGCGCGGCCGAGGCGTTGCACATCTCCCAACCCACCTTGTCGCAGCAGGTCAGGCAGGCCGAGCGGGCGCTGGGAGTGGAGCTGCTCGACCGGTCCGGCCGCACCGTACGCCTCACCGAAGCCGGCGCGGCCTACGCGCATCACGCGCGACTCGCCCTGCGCGACCTCGACGCTGGCGAGCGCGCGATTCACGACGTGCAGGACCTGTCCCGAGGGCACCTGCGGGTGGCGATGACGCCGACCATCACCGCCTACCTCATCGGCCCGCTGGTGCATCAGTTCCATGTCGCGCACCCGGGCGTGACCCTCACCGTTGTGGAGACCACCCAGGATCGGATCGAGGCGGACCTGCTCGCCGACCGCGTCGATCTCGGCATCGCATTCACCGGCACCCACGCCGCCGGGATCGAGAACTCCGCGTTGTGCACCGAGAACCTCAGCCTGGTGGTCGGATCGAGCCACACCCTCGCCGCGCGATCGGAGCCGCTGCCGGTTCAGGAACTCGCACACCATCCGTTGGCGCTGCTCAGTCGCGACTTCGCAACCAGAGCCCACATCGACGCCTACTTCGATCAATGCGAGATCACGCCGAGCATCGGGGTCGAGGCCAACTCCATCGGCGCACTGATCGAGTTCGTTCGCCGAGGTCGGCTCGCCACCGTCCTACCCGACGCCATCACGCGTGCCCAGCCGGACCTGCTACCCACCGCGCTCACCCCCGCGTTACCCACCCGAACCGTGGAACTCTTGCGTCGCAGTAGCACCTATCACTCGGCAGCCGCACGCGCCTTTGCCGCGATCGCCCAGGCAGCCACACGGTCGAACTGAGCGAGCCGTACCAACAAAAGTCGGATCGCAGTCGATCGACTATAGATGAGACCAATAATCACGATGGGCAACAAGTATTGGACTCTATAGCGACAGGTTGTGCATGGTGGGATCGGTCGGGACCAGCCCGCCGAGCGACCCTCGAAGGGAGCGATCCATGCACGACCTCACCGCCGGAGTCATGCACTTTCAACGCGATGTCTTCCCCGCCAAGGCGGATCTGTTCGCCCGCCTCGCGACGACCCACCGTCCCGACACCCTGTTCATCGGCTGCTCCGACGCACGCGTCGTTCCGGAACTGATCACCAACAGCGAGCCGGGTGACTTGTTCGTGATCCGCACGGCAGGCAATCTCGTCCCGGTCCACACGTCCGGAGCCGACGGCGTGGCGGCGAGCATCGAGTTCGCCATAGCGGTGCTGGGAGTTTTCCGCATCGTGGTGTGCGGCCACTCCGGGTGCGGTGCGATGACCGCCTTGGCGGAACGCCATGACCTCAGCGGCACACCGGCCATCGCCGAATGGCTCGAACAAGTCGATGCCACCGACGCGTCGGCCACCGGCCCCGAGCCGGACGGCCGCGTCTCGATACTCGTGCGATCGAATGTCGTTGCGCAGCTGGCCAACCTGTCGACCCATCCATCGGTGTCCCGCGGCGTCGATGCCGGCACCGTGACCGTCGAGGGATGGGTGTTCGACATCGGCACCGGCGCGGTCACCGTGTTCGACGCCTCTGGATCCGAAGCCGCACCGGCCGCCTGACCGCATAGTCACGGTCTCCGCGCGCCGCGCGGGAATCACCCTCCAGAACGCCGACCCACCCTTGCCGTCGGGTCGGTATTCGACCAGAAAGGAAGCACACAGATGGTGCACGCACAGCTCGACCCCACCGCCCGCCTGGCACTGGCCGCCGCGGCGGTGGAGGCCAAGACCGCGAAACATCTCACCTGGCAGCAGATCGCGGATGCCGCCGGCTACTCGGTGGCCTTCGTGACCGCCGCGGTCCTCGGCCAACACGCCCTCCCCGAGCAGGCCGCGACGGCGGTTGCCGAACTGCTGGGGATGGACGACCACGCAGCGATGCTGCTCCAGACGATCCCGACCCGCGGATCCATCGCCGGAGGTGTCCCGACCGATCCGACGATCTACCGCTTCTACGAGATGCTGCAGGTCTACGGCACCACCCTCAAGGCCCTGGTCCACGAGCAGTTCGGGGACGGGATCATCAGCGCGATCAACTTCAAGCTCGACGTGCAGAAGGTCGCAGACCCCGAGGGCGGCGAGCGCGCCGTCATCACCCTCGACGGCAAGTACCTGCCCACCAAGCCGTTCTGAGAAACGAGGACAACCGATGACCGATTTCGCACGCCACACCATCGACCTCGCGCGCCGCAACGTCGCCGAGGGCGGGCGTCCGTTCGCGACCGTTGTCGTCAAGGACGGCCAGATTCTGGCGGAGAGCCCGAACAGGGTCGCGCAGACCAACGACCCCACCGCGCACGCGGAGATCCTTGCCATCCGCGAGGCATGCACCAAGCTCGGCACCGAGCACCTGACCGGCACCACGATCTACATCCTCGCCCTGCCCTGCCCGATGTGCCTGGGCGCGCTGTACTACTGCTCACCCGACGAGGTCGTCTTCCTCACCACCCGCGACGCCTACCAACCGCACTACGTCGACGACCGAAAGTACTTCGAGCTCAACACCTTCTACGACGAGTTCGCCAAACCCTGGGACCAGCGACGCCTGCCCATGCGCCATGAGCCCCGCGACGAAGCGGTGGACGTGTACCGCCTCTGGCAGGAGGCGAACGGCGGCGAGCGTCGCGTCGCCGGCGCGCCAACCGCCAACTGAACCCCAATGCCCAAGCCGTCCGAACAGCCCGCCGAAAGCAGCTGGTGTGGCGATGGCGACGGACGGTATCAGCGAGCAGATGGCCATCTCGCACCGGCTATCCAGCCGCCATCGACAAACCAAAGGAGAACGTAACCATGGACATTCGCAAGAAGACCGGCAAGCGTACCGGCGCCCTCGTCGGCGGAGCGCTCGCCGTCGTCGCCGCGGGCACCATCGGCGCATTCGCGGTAGGCGGCGTGGACGCGGGCCCGGCGGTGCAACCGGTGCTCGCCGGCAAGGTCGAGCCAGCCGACCTGCGGCAGACCGATCACCTCACGATTGCTGCCGCCACCGAGGCCGCGCAGGCCGCGCTCGCCGCTGCGAGCCAGGAGAATCAGCGAGTCAGCGTCGCTGTCGTCGACCGTGACGGCAACACCATCGTGCTGCTGCGCGGGGACGGCGCGGGACCGCAGTCCTACGAGTCCGCGGAGCGGAAGGCCTTCACCGCAGTTTCCTGGAACGCGCCGACCTCCCAGCTGGCCGAGCGTCTGGACAAGACCCCGCAGCTGGCCGCCATTCCCGGCACCCTGTTCCTGGGTGGCGGTGTCCCGGTGGCCACGGGCGGCGCACCGATCGCCGGCATCGGTGTAGCGGGTGCACCCAGTGGTGATCTGGACGAGAAATACGCCCGCGCGGGTGTCGCCACGCTCGGCGACTGAGGTCGGCATGGCGTGGTGCAAGAGCCGTGGCACCGGTCCCGCGTCGCGCTGGGGTCTGTCCGGATGACGGTGTAACACGGTCGCCTCGCGCATCCCTGCTGCCCGGGCCACCGCGTGGCCCCGCTGCCCGGTGCTGCGATCGCTTCCTGGTGGCGCGATTTGAGGCAAACGCCTCATGCGACCACGGAGGCGGCGGACCGATGATCAGGGCATGTCCAAGCGAGTTCAGGAATCACGGAGGTTACCGTCATGACCGAATTGACATTCGAACCACCGACCGTCGAGCGGTTCGGTACGCGCACTTCAGATCACGCACCTAACGGCGGGCGAGTCGATGCAGTCAACGTAAGCCGGCATGTCGGGGCGCGGCAGATTCTCCAGCAGCTGTCGCTGTCGGTCGAACCAGGCGAGTTGGTCGCCATTGCCGGCGGCAGTGGAGCAGGAAAGAGCACATTGCTGGAGATCCTCGCGGGACTGCGACCACCGTCTGCCGGGGAGGTTCGGCATGACGGCGTCGTTCGCGGGGCACGAGTCAGCGCCGATTCCCGTATCGGCTACGTGCCCCAAGAGGACATCATCCACCTCGAGATGCCCCTGCGCCGCACGCTTCGCTACGCGGCGCGGCTGCGGCTGCCCGCAGGCACATCGGCGGCCGAGGCGGACCGGGTAGTCGAAGAGACCATGCATGACCTCGACCTGGCTGATCGGGCCGAGGTGCCGGTCCGTGCGCTCTCCGGCGGCCAGCGCAAGCGGGCCAGTATCGCCGTGGAGCTACTGACCCGGCCACACCTTTTCTTCCTCGACGAACCCACCTCCGGGCTCGATCCGTCGACCGCAGCCGACGTGATGCGCCTGCTGCGCCGACTCAGCCAGCGCGGGGTCACAGTCGTCCTCACGACGCATGAGCCGAACTCCATCGACCGGTGTGACCGGGTGGTATTCCTGGCACGCGACGGCCACCTGGCCTTCACCGGCAGCCCGACCGAGGCGCGGCGCTACTTCGGCGTCGATGATCTCGCCGAGGTGTACGACCGGCTGGCTCGTGAGCACACCCCGCAGATCTGGGCGGAGCGATTCGCGGACAGCGGGGAGTCGATAACCCAGCCTGGCTTGGCTCTACTGCCCAGCCCCGCCGCCCGTTCAGACGTCAAGCGCACAGACATGGTCCGGCAATGGTGGCTACTCACCCGACGCAATGTTGATGTTCTCCTACGCAACCGGCTGACCCTGGCGGTCCTGCTCGGCTCACCGGTGCTGGTCACTGCGATGATGGCGACGCTGTTCAAGCGAGACGCGTTCGATCCGCGTAGCGAAGCCGACCTCGGCCCGGCCCAGATCGTGTTCTGGATCGCATTCGCGGGCTTCTTCTTCGGCCTTACCTACGGCCTGCTCCAGATCGTCGGGGAGATGGCCGTCTTCCGGCGGGAGCGCCTGGCCGGGCTCAGCGTCGGCGCCTACGTGGCATCCAAGGTGACCGCGCTGCTTCCGGTGCTGGCTGGAGTGAGCGCGGTGCTCCTCGGTGTGCTACGGGCGCTCGGTCGGCTCCCCGCCGTCGGATGGGACGTGTCCGCCTTCCTGTTCGTGACGATTGTGATCGAGGCGACCTCGGCACTGGCCCTCGGATTGCTCGCCTCGGCCGCGGTCTCCAACGCCGCGCAGGCCGCCCTCGCCCTGCCGATGCTCTGCTTCCCGCAGGTTCTGTTCGGTGGCGCCATAGTCCCCGTTGACAAGATGGCTCTACCGGGACGCCTGATGAGTCTCGGCCTGTCCAACCGCCACGCATTCGAAGCGCTGGGTCGTGACCTGGATCTCGACCGGTACACCGCCAAGCTGCCGGCCATGTCCGCCTACGGCGATACCTTCCACGGAGGCACCGGCGCCAGTCTCATCGCGCTCGCCTCGTTTGCCGTTGGCCTCATGCTGGCCACGATATGGGTCTTGGACCGGCGGTCCCGGCCCAGCGCATCCCGGCGATGAAGGCCCCGCGCAGTCGGTCCCGCTGTCGGCTCGGCCAACCCGTTACCGGGTCCCGACTGTGCGTAATCAGCCGGGTCTCCGGCGCGCTCCGCATCCCGACTTGCCCGTCCACCGGACGGGCATCGACTGCGCCGCTGCGCCATGTGACGTCAATATCGCACCCGGGCAGCATCATTGGTGGTTGCCGAGCTGAAGTACCTGGCGCAGTGGATGTTTCAATTTCGGACGGCCGCATTGACCGGGAACCCCGCCAGACCCCGATCGATCGCGGCGAGACTGGCCTGCGTGCGGTTGTTGACGCCGAGTTTGGCGTAGACACGTTCGACGTGGTTGCGTGCCGTTTTCTCGGCGATGAACAGTTCGGCGGCGATTTCTTTGTTCGATCGGCCCTGCGCGACGAGTCGCAGGATCTCGACCTCGCGGTCGGTCAGCCCGGCCGGCCAGGGCGTTCGCCGCGAGTTCCGCGGACCGGCCACCGCAAGCACGGCCGCAACCGACTCGGCGTCGAAGCGTCCGGCGCGCGCCTCCTTTCGCAACTGATCGGCGGCGCCGCGAGGATCGAGCGGCGGCCGGTCGGGACGCGGCTCGAGCAGTCCCTGATAAGCCTCCGCCGTGGCAAGCAACCGGTCCTGCGCGGTCAACTCCGCGCCGGCGATCCCCCGGGGAAAGCCGGACCCGTCGATCCGTTCCCGGTGCTTCATCGCGATGGGCACCACCGACTCCAGGCCGTTGACTCGACTCAGTATCCGGCCGGTCAGATCCGGATACATCCGTACCCGTTCCCATTCAGCCGTAGTGAGCGGCCCCTTCTTCTCCAAGATCCGGTTGGACACTCCCATTTTGCCGAGGCCGTGCACTAGGCCGGCACGGTAGAGATGCGTGATGTCCGACGGCGACATGCCCAGGTGTCGGGCCGCCCCGGCCACCAGATTCGCGACGCCACGCGAATGCCCCAGCGTGAACGGAGATTTGAGATCGACGAAATCAGCCATGGCCTCGAGTAACTCGTCGCTCTCCTCGGCCGTCATGGTTCGGTCACGATCCGGTGCTTGGGCCAACGCTGTGGTCCAGACGTCGATTTCGAGCAACCCGTCCACGATCGCCGCCGCGTCGTGATCGAACACCGCCGCCACGGCTGGGCTGAACTGACTGCCGCGCCGAGAACGGAGAACATCCTTCGCGTGCTCGAGCCCACCCGTCCGCAGGTGCACCTCGACGACGTCTGCAACGTGCGCGATGTGGATCTCGACCGGGATATCGTCTCCGCGAGAACCGTTGGGCAACCCCCGGCCGTCCCACCGTTCGAAGGCGTAGGCCAACGCCTTTCCGACCTGCTCGTCCAAGCCCATCCGATCGGAGAGAACCCCGGCGGAGCTGCAATGCGATTGGATCAGTGTGGCGACCTGGCTGCGAGCCGTGATCAGAAAGGCAGTGGCACGGATGCTGCGCTCCCAGCCCGGCAATCCGCGTCCGACATGACTCATCATCAGCCGCAGATACGGCAGGCCGGTCGTGTCCACCGTGTAGGTGTCGGCCCGGAAGGCGATGTCGTCGCCGAAGAGTGCGGAGAGTTCGTGGGAGTCGGCGTGACAACCGATCCACCCGACCAGATTGGCGTAGTACACGGTCGCCCGCTGGTGCAGGTCGAGCCTCATCCGCTCGGCGATACGTGTCGCGATCAAGGACGACCGAAGCATGTGTTCCATCGGCTGACCGAGACCGAGGTCGATCGCAAGCGATATCGCGGCGAGCAGTTCGGCTCTGCTCAGACCCTTTCCCGAGCCGGGCACCGTCCCGTGCGGGTGCATCTTCCCATTGTCCACCCGAACAACGGCCATCTCCGCGCGAAAGACGGGACCGATGTGTCCGCGCCGCAGCACGCGCGCCGTGACCAGCGCGCGCGGTTTGGAGCCCCCCGGCTGCCTGCGGTGGGCGCCTTCGTGCCACCCGCGCCGGGTTGCCGAATCATTACCCGCCGCCACCTGTGTGATGGAATTTTATTGTTATTCGCGTGATTTCCTGGTTGCGGTGGGCGTGCTCGGGTGACGATGTAGCGCATGGATTCGAGGAACGCCGCTGCGCGGTTGCTCGCAGAGATCCTTGCCGCCGGCTTCACCGTGGATGGGTTCATCCGCTTCCTACGGGCCGACCCGACCGCTGACACCGCCGTGCTACCGCCATCGTCTGGTGAGTGGCGGATACCGCCGCCCGGGCAGAGCTACTGAACCCGAACGCACGGGGCGAACCCTTTTGCCGTGCGCCGATTGTGCGGCGTCCGGTGGTGGACATCCTGGGGTGCGTCGTCAACGTCTCGAGGGTCGATTCTTATGCGCGACAGCGGATGCTGATCGCCGCACTGTGTTGTGCCGGTCAATGATCCGATGACCGACCGGATCGATGATCGTGCGCGGTCGGCCCAAATGGTCGCGCAGATGCCAGTGACGCCGTGCGGGTTCGTCGCCGTCGTTGGCAAATCGGCCCGATCGACGGTGATTGCCGTTCGGGCACCGAAGGATTCGGTGATTTCCTGGACGGACGTCCGGGCTACCGTCCTGCCCGGACGTCGCCACGGCTGGGTGACGCCGCCGGGCCCAATCGTGCCGAGCCGTACGTATTTCAGGGGGTACAACGGCGGCCTGCTCGATGCGATCGCCCGTGACGGGGCCGGTCGCATCGAGCGTCGCGACGGGATGGAGCAGGGATTCGCGCGTCACGCAGTGCACCGCGAGACTGCCGACCTGGTCGACCGCCAGTGCCGAAGCGGCTGGCCCGACGACGTTCAGCCACCCGCAGGATTGCAGGTCACGGTCGATCGGCAGCCGAAAACCTTTCGCGCAAAGCGATTTTCTTGAACTTTCCAGTGGCCGTCCGGGGAATCGCGGAAACGAACTCGAATCGTTCTGGCAGCTGCCAACGGGCGAATTCCGCCGCCAGATGCTCGCGCAACTGGTCCGGATCCGTCGTCGCGCCGTCGCGCAGCGCGATGACCGCCAGCGGGCGCTCGCCCCACCGCGAGTCGGGAATGGCGATCACCGCCGCCTCCGCCACCGCCGGGTGCGCCATCAGGTGATTCTCCAGGTCCACCGAGGAGATCCACTCGCCACCGGATTTCACCAGGTCCTTGGCCCGGTCGCAGATCCAGATGCAGCCACGGTGGTCGATGCGGACGATGTCCCCCGTGCGGAACCAGCCATCCGGTGTGAAACTGTCCGCTCCCTTGCCGCTGTGATATGCGGCGGCCACCCACGGTCCGCGTACTTCCAGTTCACCCATGGCGCGGTCGTCCCACTCGATGAACTCGCCTGTCTCGCTACGTGCGCGAATGTCGAAGAACGGCATAGCGACTCCCTGCCGGGCACGGAACTTGTACCGCTCATCCGTGCTGCTCTCCTGGAGGTCGGCGGGCAGACGGCTGACGGCGCCCAGCGGCGCGGTCTCGGTCATTCCCCACGCCTGCACGACCGTGAGGCCGTGGCGGTCGTATCCCTCGAGCATGCTGCGCGGCACCGCGGCACCGCCGACGATCAGCCGGTCGAGGCAGCTGAGGTCCCAGCGTTGCGGTTCGGCGTCGAGTGCGTCGAGCATCGCCATCCACACGGTCGGGACCCCCGCCGTCATGGTGACCCGTTCGGCGGCGAGCAGATCGAGCACGCTGGCCGAGTCCAGCCGCGATCCGGGCAGTACCAGCCCCGCCCCGAGCAGCGCGGCGGCATAGGGGAGACCCCAGGCGTTGGCGTGGAACATGGGCACGACCGGCAGCAGTGTGTCCCGTGCCGATACCCCCAGCGCATCGGGGAGTGCCGCGGCCAGCGAATGCAGCACCAGCGCCCGGTGCGAATACACCACCCCTTTCGGTCGGCCCGTGGTGCCGGACGTGTAACACATTGCGGCGGCGCGTCGTTCGTCGAGCATCGGCCAGACCATCGGCCCCGCGGCGTCGATCAACGTCTCGTAGTCGAGCATCCCGTCCGGTGTCGGGCCATCGCGGGTGATGGAGATGATGTGCTCGAACGGGTGCGCGTGGCGGAAGCTTTCGAACACCTCGAGGAGGGATTCGTCGACCACGATCACCCGGTCCTGGGCGTCTCCCACGATGAAGGCGAGTTCGTCGGGATGCAGCCTGGGGTTGAGGGTGTGTACGACCGCCCCCATCGCAGGAACCGCGAAGTACAGCTCGAGGTGCTCGGACTGATTCCACAACAGCGTCGCGACCCGGTCGCCGTCGCCGACTCCGAGTTCTGCCAAGGCCGAGGCCAGCTGGCGCGCGCGTACGGCGCACGCCCCGAGCGTGGTCCGCTCGACGCTGCCGTCGGGGCGGCGTGAGACGACCTTCGCTCTGTCGTGGAAGCGCTCGGCGCGTTCCACCACCGCGGTCAGCGACAGCGGATAGTCATCCATGGTCAGTCCATTGATCACGTACAACTCCTGAATGATCTGGGCGCAACGGGCCACCGGGGAACGCCCGCTGACGCGATGACATCCTCGGCTGGTCTGTCGTCTGCGTTCAGAATGTGCGGACGGGCAGCGGCTTGATCAGCGGGGCCAGCAGGACTTCGGACTGCTCGACCGTGAGCACCTCCGACGGGTCGAGCTTGATGATCTCGCGCTTGGATTCGTCGATCTCCCACACGTCCTCACCGATCAGACGGCCCTGGTCGTCGTAGGGCCAGATCATGTGCTCGACGTTCTTGACGAGATAGGTGGCGTCCGGGTCCACGTCCGCGCCGGCCTCGGCGAGGATGACGCCGGGTGTCTGCTGATAGATCGCCGCGGTCGAGCAGATCGTGTTGTCGCCGACCGCGAGCTTTTCGTCATCGACGTAGAAGATGCACTGTCCGGTGCCGGACCATTCGTTGTAGACGGCCTGCACTGCTTCGGCACCGTCCAAGACGGTACTGATGCCGAACACGTTGAAGTTGTAGACGGGGTGCGCGACGGTCATCTCCGGGTCGAAGATCTCTCGCCAGCGGCCGGCCATCTCCAGGTAGCGGTGCCTGTTGTAGGCATGCAGCAGGTACAGGTGGCGCGGGTTGTCAGTGATCTCGATCAGTCGCTCCACAGCGAGGTTGGTCTTGGTGATGTCGAACCGGCTCATGTCGCGGTTCCTTCCTGCCACCGATCCGCGGCGTAATGCGAAGGTCTGCGGGCCGCAGGACATCTGCGTGCGACCTCCGAAGGGAACGTGACCGACCGGCCACGACACGCCACAGTAAGAGATGCAGTTCACAATCTGCTCGTTGCGGGACAACAAGCTTCCCGATGTCAATTGTGCCCGCATCACACATCCGCGACCGGCCGACCGGCCAATTCCGACTGCGAACTGTGGCACGCTCACAATGGAGGACGTAAATACTGGAGTGGGCGCATGAGCCACCAATACGACAGCGCTCTAACTTCCGGCCATGCTCACATCTAGATCCCGAATCTCGACGTGCAACCTCTTGCCCGGTGATGTTGAGGTTCCCCGTTGAACGGTTGCCGACCGACTCCATCGATTAAGCAATTCCGTTGTCGGCCAACCTATTTGCGAATCTTATGGCGGTGTGGGCCGAGCCGCGGGAGCTGCCGCGAAAGGCTTTTTCCTGTCCAATCGGACCACGATCAGAGCCTCCGTTGAGCGGGGGAACTTCATTTCACCCAAATCCGCCGGCGCTAGTGGCGCGGGCACAACCTTGGCACCGAACTTTGGCGCAGAGCGCCGAGACAACCGGTGTGCGGCCACCTAACTTCGGGTCCGCGGCCAACAGCCGCCGTGAAACAGGAGTAAGGAGATTCGATGCATACCGTGGACAAGCAGGCCGGTCAGGTTCGGCCATGCTGACGCTGCGCACCCCCGAGGAGCGGTTCGCTGAGCTGCCCGACTTTCCCTACGAACCTCGGTATTGCGAGGTCGATGACACCGAGGGCGGATCGCTGCGGATGGCGTGGGTCGAGGCCGGGCCCGAAGACGCAGACCCGATCCTGATGCTGCACGGCGAGCCATCGTGGTCGTTTCTATACCGGCGGATGATCCCGATCCTGGCCGCCGCCGGCCATCGGGTCATCTGCCCGGATCTGGTCGGCTTCGGTCGCTCCGACAAACCGACCCGCCGTGAAGATCACACCTACGCCCGGCATGTCGAATGGATGCGCGCGCTCGCCTTCGACGCGTTGGACCTGCACAACGTCACCCTGGTCGGCCAGGACTGGGGTGGGTTGATCGGGTTGCGGCTGGCCGCCGAACACCCGGAACGGTTTTCGCGCATCGTGGTCGCCAACAGCGGTCTGCCGGCCGGTGACTTCCCGATGCCCGAGATCTGGTGGCAGTTCCGGGAGGCCATCCAGAGCCAACCGACGATCGACATCGGCGAATTCATCCAGTGGGGTTGCACCAAGGTGATGAGCGGCGCGGTACGCGCCGGATACAACGCACCGTTCCCCGACGACAGCTACTGCGCCGGGCCGCGGGTAATGCCCGGCCTGGTGCCCACCTCGCCCGACGACCCGGCCGCGCCGGCCAACCGGGCGGCCTGGGCGGTGCTGAGCCAGAGCACGACACCGATGTTGGTGGCGTTCAGCGACGCCGATCCGATCACCGGTCCGATGGCGGGCGTCTTGCAAAGCGAGATGCGTGGCGCTCAGGGCATCGAACATCCGGTAATTCACGGAGCCGGTCATTTCCTGCAGGAGGACTCCGGTGAGGAACTCGCCGGGCACATCGTCGAGTTCTTGGCGGCCGGTCCATCAGCCTGACCCGGGCTCAACAACAAACAATGATCTGGCACAAAGGAATCAATAAATGAGCCGCTTCGATATCACCCAGACCAACATCGCCGTGGAGCGACTGATCGAGACCACGGAGAACCCCCGCCACCTCTATCTCCTGCACGCCTATAACCGCCACCGCTATCTGGAGATGGCGGGCCGCTTCGAAGAGATCTTCGCGCCCGATATGACGGTCGCCGAGCCCGTCTACCACTTCAACTTGTTCGGCACGATCACCACGCTCGTTGGGGCCGAGGCCGTCAAGGGGGTCTATCGCGAGTGGACCGGCACGGCCCAGTGCGTCTTCTACACCGGAGGCGACGAGAAGTTGGCGGTGAGCGACGACATGATCGTCTCGTCGGCCACGCTGTACCAGCAGACACCGGGCAGCATCCTCGCCGAGGCCGGTGTGGACGTGGACCCGGACGCCACCTATTTGATGAAGACCCGCGAGCACATGATCTGGCCCTACGACGATGAGGGCCGCTTGGTCGGCGAGGACGTCTGGGAATACGACGAATCGCTGCGTGAAGTCATCCCGCTCGACCCGAGTGAGGTCCTCACCGTCGAGCAGTCCGGCAGACTGCTCGACCCCCTCATCAAGCCGCTCCCGGTCTACAACCCCTTCACCGGCCGAACGCAACCGGTCGCGTCGTAACCGAGGCCCATGGTCACCGGCGGGGGTAGCGGATGGCTGAGCTGTCCTACCCGGCGCGATCACAGTTGGGGCAGGGCACTCGATGCCAGCTTGGTCGCGGCTGATTGTCGCGGAGCGATAACTGTGACTATATTCGGCCGGCATGGAGGTCGAATGGCCGCCGGTGCGTGAGCCGTCTGCGCAACGGGTCTGGCGGGAGATATTGCGGCCGATGGGCACGCAGATGCGTGCCTCCGCCAGTGACCTCGCGCGGCGGTCGGTCGCCCGGATGCAGACCGAGTTGCCAGAACTGTTCTCCGATCCGCAGATCGTCCAGGAGAACCTGGTCAGCACCGAGGCGAGCCTGCGGCAGCTGGCTCAGATCATCGAACTCGCCGGCGACCCTCGGCAGGTCGAGTTGCCGCCGTCAACCCTGGCCATCGCACGGTCAGCGGTGCACCGACAGGTCGCACTCGCGGATTTGATGCGGCTTTACCGGCTGGCTCAGGAACGGGTATGGCAGTGGATGTTCGCGCACATTGTCGATAAGGCGTCGGACGCAGCCGATCAGGCGGTAGCGCTGGATCTGGCCACGGGTTGGCTGTTCGCGTATGTCGATGAGGCGATGGTCCGAGCCGAGAAAGCGTATGAGGTCGAGCGCGAGGCCTGGCTGCGCAGCGCCGCCGCGGTCCGCGCGGCCGCGGTCGAGGAGATTCTGGCCGACCGCGAGCGCAATGCACAGCGGGCATCGAAAAGACTGCGCTACGACGTGAATCGGCACCATGTCGGGGCCATCGCGTGGGTCGAGCAGGCTTCCGAGGGTGGCGAAACCCAGGCGGCTCTGGGCGAAGCTCTCGCGGGGCTCGCCCAGACGCTGGGTGCCGAGAGCACCCTCATCCATTCCCTGGGCTCGCTTGCGGTCGCGAGCTGGATGAGCCGCAGAGACGCCTTCACCGCCGACAGCCTCGATGCGGTGGTTCGTGGCAAACAAGTGCCGGGTGTGATCCCCGGCGTCAGGATCGCGGTGGGCGAGGCGGGCCGCGGCCTGGAGGGCTTTCGCCGCACGCACCTCGAGGCAGACCATGCGCGGCGGGTTGTATCGCTGGTGGGGCCGCGTGGGGCAGCGATCACTCGCTACCGCAGCGTCGCCGTCGCGGCGCTCGGCACCACCGACCGCGATCACGCACTGTCGTTCATTACCTGGGTGCTCGGGCCGCTGGCCGCAGACGACGAGGCCACCTCCCGGCTGGCGATGACGCTGTCGGTGTATCTCGACGAAAACCGCAGCCGCAGTCGCGCTGCCGAGCGTCTCATGGTTCATCCCAACACGGTCAGCTACCGAGTCCACCAGGCCGAGGCACTGCTCGGACGCAGCGTTGCCAACGACTCCTTGGACCTTCAGGTCGCGCTGGCGATGCTCCCCGCTCGACCCGGCCTCGCGCGTCCCCGTCCCGACGAACTGTGACGTGAGCACAACGAGCGCGGCGAACGTTGTTGCCCGGCGCTGAGAGAATGTGACCTGGGTCTCTTAACGTTGCTGCGCAGCGGGCCGCTCGGCCCCGCAGCGCATCCAATGGAGGGCCATCATGCAGTCCGTGCAACAACTCGACGTCAGCTACCCGCGCGATCTGCGCAGCTGGGAGGCCTGAGCGATGAGCGCCATCGAACCGAACCCGGACCAGATCGCGACCCTGTTTTCGGCCGCGTCCGACAACAGCGACCCGGTCGTGATGATCAACCTGTTGAAGTTCGACGAAAACGACGGTGCGGCTACCTATCAGCAATACGCCGAGGCCGTCCAGCCCCATCTCGACGCCGTCGGTGCCACCATTCTGTATGCGGGCGACGCCAGTCACGTCGTAGCCGGCGACGTCGACAAGGCGTGGTGGGACGCGATCGTCGTCGTCCAGTACCCCTCACGGACCGCGTTCGTCACCATGGTGACCAGCCAGGACTACCAGGAAAAGGCCCACCCCTACCGGGCGGCAGCGCTGGAGAGCACCCATCTGATCGCGACCGACCCATGGCCGGTCGGCCGATGACCGATGCCGCGATGCTCGAGCAGCGGCAACTCGTCGTCGGCGATGTGCGCTCACCCGTGTTGGTCGGTGGCCCGGACGGCACCGACGAAGCGGTGGTGTTCGTGCACGGAAATCCGGACGCCGGAGGGACTGGATGCCGCTGCTGACACAGGTCGCGACCTTCGCGCGGGTCATCGCTCCGGACATGCCCGGCTTCGGCGGTGCGGAACGACGCATCGAGACGCTGTCCGGCGTCGGCCACTGGGCCTGGCTCGAGCAACCGGAGAAGGTCGCGAAGTTCGTCGTGCCGTTCCTGCGGGAACAGGTCGGCGAGCTCGACAGAACTCAGTAGATGCGCGCGTGATCGTGGGCTCGAAACCCTACTGACCGCGGCGCAGCTCCGCGCGTCCCGGGAATGTCGTCGGCGACTTCCGTGAATATTCGCCCAGCTGGGCATCGGCCAGGTGTGCCACGCACCGAACGTCGCCGTGCGGGGCGAAGGCCGAGGCGGCGTATGCGGACCGACATCCCATACGCCCGGGCGGGCGGCGCCGGAGTCGAGATTTTCGATTATCGGAACCGGGGCCGCCCCGCGGGCTGATTCCGGTCAATAGCAAATGAAACTGTCGGTCGATCGACCCACAGTCGGAGCGGAAAGGCTCGATGACGGTGAACAGCTCTGCGTCCGTTGAGACGTCATCGCAGACGCGCTGGGACACGATGCTGGCGAAGGCGAAGATCGCCCCACGGGCGGTGGGGCAGTTCTACGGCACCACACTGGACACCTTGCGGATGGTCCCGCGCCGCCCTTTCCAGTTGCGCGAATTCATCGACCAGGCGTGGTTCATCGCCAGCGTCTCGATTGTGCCCACCCTGCTGATCGCGATTCCGTTCTGCGTCATGGTGATTTTCCAGATCAATGTGCTGCTCAACGAGGTCGGCGCCATCGATCTGTCCGGTGCAGGCGCGGGCTTGGCCGTCATCCGCGAGATCGGCCCGGTGGCCACGGTGCTGGTGGTCGCGGGGTGTGGTGCCACCGCGATCTGCGCCGATCTGGGTTCACGAACCATCCGCGAGGAGATCGATGCGATGCGAGTGCTGGGCATCGACCCGCTGCAGCGGCTGGCTGTGCCGCGGGTGCTCGCTTCCACGGTGGTCGCGCTCTTCCTGAACGGATTGGTGACCGCGGTCGGCCTCACCGGCGGATACCTCTATGCGGTGTTCCTGCAGGGTGCGACTCCGGGGCAGTTCATCACCGCGATCCCGATCCTCACCGGGATCCCCGACCTGTTGATCAGCGAGCTCAAGGCCGGTGTTTTCGGGCTGCTCGCCGCACTGGTCGCCTGTCATTTGGGGCTGCATGCGAAGGGCGGCCCAAAGGGCGTTGGTGACGCGGTGAACCAAACCGTGGTCTTCAGCTTTGTCCTGTTATTCCTGGCCAACTCCGTTATCACCACCCTGTCGCTGCGCTGAACGGATCAACGAAATGACCACCACTAGCGAATCCGGTGCCGTAGCGGCACTCGGTCGGAAATCATTGGGACGCAAAGCCGTTCGGGCCGCGGCGAGCCCGGTACACGGCGTCGTCGGACTCGGCGATCAGCTCTCGTTTCATCTGCACGGCATCGGCTGGATTCCGCGGACGCTCGGCCGCTATCGTCGCGAAGTCGTCCGCCTCATTGCCGAGGTCAGCTTGGGCACCGGTGCGCTCGCGGTGATCGGCGGCACCATCGTGATCGTCGGATTCCTCACCGCCGCAGCAGGATACGAGGTCGGACAGCAGGGAAGTGACTCACTGGGCCGGGTCGGCATGGAGGCGATGTCCGGGTTCATCTCCGCCTTTTTCAACACCCGCGAGGCCATCCCGGTGGTCGCCGGTGTCGCGCTCACCGCGACGGTCGGCGCCGGCTTCACCGCGCAGCTCGGGGCGATGCGGGTCAGCGAGGAAATCGACGCGCTCGAGGTGATGTCGATACCCGCCGTTCCGTACCTGGTGACCACCCGAATTCTCGCCGGCCTCATCGCCATCGTGCCGCTCTACGGTATCGCGCTGTTCATGGGATACGCCTCAACCGAATTCGTCAGCATTGTGCTCTCCGATCAATCCCAGGGCACCTACACGCACTACTTCAATATCTTCCTCGTGCCGGGCGACGTGCTGTGGTCGCTGGTCAAAGTGGTGGCGTTCTCGTTGGTCATCATGTCCGTGCACTGCTATCACGGTTATCACGCCTCCGGCGGCCCCGCCGGTGTCGGTATCGCCGTCGGTCGCGCGGTGCGCACTTCGCTCATCTCGATCATGATCATCGACCTGATCATCGGGATCGCCGTCTACGGCGGTATCCACTCCACTGTGCGGGTGTCCGGATGAAGCTCGAGGTCTCCCGTCGTCGCGCACTTCTGCTCGGCATCAGCGCGCTGGCCGCGTTCGTCCTTGCCGTATCCGGCGCCGTAGCGTCCTGCAGTGGGACGTTCGTCGCGAGTATGCGCGTCTATATGTATGCCGACCGGGCCGGGTTGTTGATGGCGCCAGGGTCGGACGTCAAGGTGCACGGCGTCGTTATCGGGAGGGTCAGTGCGGTCGACCTCGACAACGAGCGGGCGAAGCTGACCCTCGATCTGAATCCCGGCCTGGCGCAACAGATTCCGGCCAATGTCGGCGCCGAAATCACGCCGACCACACTGTTCGGGCGCAAGTTCGTCACCCTGATGTGGCCCGAGCAACCGGTCCCGGCGAACCTGTCCGCCGGCTCGGTGATCGACGGCTCGAAGGTGACCGTCGAGATCAACGACATCTTCCATGCGTTGCTGACAGTGCTGAAAACCGTTGAGCCACAAAAGGTGAACGCCACCCTTACCGCGCTCAGCACCGCACTCGATGGGCATGGCGGCCGCTTCGGTGACCTGATGGTCGCCCTGGATCGATACCTCGGACAGTTCAACGACTCGATCCCGGTGTTACAGCGCGATGTTCCGTTGCTCGCCGACAACCTGGATACCTTCGCCGCGGCCACACCCGATTTCCTGGCCACGATGCGGAATCTGTCGACCACCAGCAACACCATCGTCGAGAAGCAGGCGAGCTTGACCGCATTCCTGCTCTCCTTCACCAACTTCGGCAATACCGGCGAGAAGTTCCTGGACTTCTCGGCCACACCGATTGTCGGTGCCGTCGAGGCACTGGAACCGACCACTCGGCTGCTCGCCGAGCAGTCGCCGTCGTTCCCGTGTTTCCTGTCCGCCCTCAACCAAGACCGAAAGTATCTCGAGCGGGCATTCGGCGGCGGCAGGCCCGGCCTGAACGCCCTCGGCACGATCCTGATGGGCGACCCGCCGTACACCTACCAGAAAGACCTCCCCGTGAACGGTGCCGACAACCCGCCCAGCTGCTTCGGATACCCGTATGGGCCCGGCAGCACACCCCCTGGCCACACCGACTTCAACACCGGCACCACAGTTTACGGTCCGGTACGGGCACCCGAAGACCTGCTCGGCAACCCATTCGCCGCACTGATCTACGGACTCACCCGATGAACGCCCGTCATTCCGGAATCAAGCTCGTGATCTTCCTGACGATCACCTCGATCATCACCGCCTTGCTCGTCGTGGTCGTAGGTGACCTGCGCTTCGTCCCCACACGCAGCTACCGTGCGCTGTTCACCTCGGCCTCGGGCATGAAGTCCGGTGACGATGTGAAGCTCGCCGGTGTCCCGGTCGGCAAGGTGAAGTCGGTGGCATTCGCGCACGACAAGCTGATCGAGGTCGCGTTCACCGTCTCCCGTGACATCGATGTGCTCCAGAGTTCCACCGTCGCCATCAAATACAAGAACCTCATCGGCGACCGCTACCTCGAGGTCACCGTCAAGCCGGACGGTTCCGGTATCCGATCCGAGCACGATCCGATTCCGGCGGCGCAAACCAAACCTGCCCTCGACATCGACAGTCTCGTCAACGGGTTCAAACCCCTGCTGCAAGGTCTCGACCCGGACCAGACCAATAAATTGTCCGGGTCGCTGATCGCCGTGCTCAACGGCCAGGAACAGAACATCGCCGCGCTGGTGGAACAGATCGGCACACTCGGCAATTCGCTGGCAGACCGCGACCAGGTCATCGGCCAGACCATTGCGAGGCTCGATACCGCGTTGGGTGCGATCCACCAGACCGGTGATCAATTCGACAAACTGGTCGTCAACCTGCAGTCGCTGGTCAGCGGCCTCGACAACGACCGAGCCACCCTTATCACGGGCCTGGAGCGGATCGACGCGGGCACGGCCGAGTTGGCGCAGATTCTCACGGACAACCGGCCCGCTATTGCCGGTGACATCACCGAACTACAGCAGTTGGCCGGCAATCTCAACGCGGATTCGGACACGCTGGCGCTGCTGCTGTCCAAGCTGCCCACGACGTACCCGCTGATCACCCGCGTCGGTAGTTACGGAAGTTTCGTGAACTGGTTCGTCTGCGGACTCGCGATTCGCTACCCGGCGATCGGCGGCGGCCATCAGGACACGCCGATGTTCACCGCGCCCGCCGAAAGGTGCAAGCCATGAAACCGTTCTCGGAACGCAATCCGGTCCGGATGAGTCTCATCGGAACCGGTGTCGTCCTCGCGCTGCTCGTCCTGGCGTTCAACTACGAGAGCATTCCAGGATGGCCCGGCGCGAAGTCGATGGTGGCCGAATTCGCGGATGCCAGCGGATTGAAACCCGGTGATGCCGTGCAGATTTCGGGTATCGAAGTCGGCAGGATCGAACACATTACGCTGACCGACGACCACGTCGATATTGCGATGCGGGTCGACACGCACGGTCGAACCTTCGGCAGGCGAACTACTGCGGCGATCAAGGTCGAAACCGCTCTCGGACGTCGGTTCGTGGAGCTGCGTCCGGACGGTGACGGTGGCATCGGTGACCGGATTCCGTTGGACCACACCACCTCTGGCTACGACATCACCGAATCACTGAACCAGTTGACCAGCCGGTTGGCAGGCACCGACAAGAAGCAGCTCGCCGATGCGGTCGACAGTGTGTCGCGCGTGCTCGATACTCTCCCGGACAATCTGCGCTCGTCCTTGGATGGTGTCTCGCGGCTGTCGGCCACCATCGCCTCCCGCGACGGTGCCCTGCGGGATCTGCTGGCCCATGCCAATTCGGTCACCGGCATTCTCGCCGAACGCAACCAGAACCTCACCGCACTGATGACCGACGGCGGATCGCTGTTCGCCGCGCTCAACGACCGCGCCGCAATGATCCGGACCCTGCTGGCCAATGTCCGTGCGGTCAGCGACGAACTGCACGGACTGGCCCGGGACAACAAGGGCACGACCGCTCCGATGCTTGCCGAGGTAGATCGCGTGCTCGGGCTGCTCAACGCCAACTACGACAATCTGAACGCTGCCATCCTCGGGTTGCGGCCCTACATCACCCAGCTCGGCGAGGCGGTTGCCAGCGGGCCATTCTTCGGGGCACTGCTGCACAACATCACTCCCGCGAATCTCAACGGACAACAGCCGGGAAGCCCTGGAGGAGACAGTCACCGATGACAGCACTGCGCGCGGGCCTGTCCCGCGTACCCTTGCCCGGACGGATTCTCGCCGTCCTGATCGCCTTGGCGGTCATCGCTGTCGGCGCCACACCGTGGCTGGCCCGGGCCGCCACGGTGCGGGTTACCGCGTACTTCACCAACTCGGTCGGCGTCTATCCCGGTGACCGGGTGACGATCCGTGGCGTTCCGGTCGGCGAAATCGACGACATCACACCGATCGGTGACCGCGTCCGCATCACCATGCACTTCGACTCATCGCATCCGGTCAGCGCCGACACACACGCGGTGATCGTTGCACCGACGCTGGTGTCGGGCCGCTACATCCAGCTCATGCCGAAGCACGGGACCGAGCCGGAACTTCGGGACGGAGCGGTGATTCCACTCGAGCGCACTGCGGTGCCCGTCGAATACGACCAGATCAAGCGGCAGGTCACCGACCTCGCCGACCAACTCGGCCCCAAGGACGGCGACCCCACCGGCACGTTGACCCGGTTCACCGATGCCACCGCCAAGGCCCTGGGCGGCAACGGAGCAACCCTCAACAACACCGTGACGAACCTGTCGCAGGCCATGCGGACCCTTGCCGATGGCGGTCCAGATCTGTTCGGGACGATACGCAACCTGCAAGCCGTAGTGTCCGCACTCGCAGCCAACGACGGTCAGGTTCGGATGTTCGTCAACCAGCTTGCCGGAGTATCGAATCTGTTGAACGATAATCGCACTCAGCTCGACGCGGCATTGCAGTCGATGCAGGCGATGCTGCCGGAGATCCGCAGCTTCGTCGCCGACAACCGCGATGCGCTCAACAAAGACGTCGCATCGCTCACGCGCATTACCTCGCTGCTGGTGAACCGTGCGGACGACCTCGCCCAGATCCTGCATCTCGCGCCGACCGTAGTGGACAACCTCTACAACATCTACGACCCCCAATCGAACTCGCTGACCGGCAACGTCGCACTTCCGGACTTCCCCGACCCCATGTCGCTGATCTGCGCGCTGCTCACCACTGTCGATGCGCCACAGGAGGAATGCACGCGCGCCAGCGCACACTTCGGCGACCTCTTCGGTGCCGCCACGCGTGCGGCAATGGGCAGTTCGGGGTCCGCTCCCGGTCCCGCCGCGGCGGCTCCCGGTATTCCCGGTCTGCCAGCCATTCCCGGGCTCACCGAGCTACTCATTCCAGGAGCAGGACGATGAAACCCTCGACAGCACTGCGGGCCGGCGGCGTACTGCTGCTCAGCGCGCTACTGTCCGCTGGCTGCCGGTTCAACGGAGCCAATTCGATTCCGCTGCCGGGCAACTCGATCCATAACGGCTCATACACCGTGCGGGTGGAACTGCGAGACATCCAGAATCTGGTCGGCAACTCATTCGTCAAGGCCGATAACGTCACCGTCGGCACGATCACCTCGATCGCGGTGCACGACAACATTGCGGTGGCCACCGTCGAGATCGACAACGACGTCCACCTGCGCGCCGATGTGAAAGCCCAACTGGCGCAGACCAGTGTGCTCGGCGCTCAGTATCTCGAGCTGACCACCCCGAAGGACGGCAGGACAAATCGGCAACTGCGCGATGGCGATGTGATTCCCCTCGCCGCCAGTGCGGAATACCCCGCGACCGAAGAGGTTCTCGCCGCGCTGTCGCTGGTTCTCAATGGAAGTGGGCTGCAACAGATCCGGACCATCATGACCGAGCTGAACGGTGCGTTCGGCGGTCGGGAAGGTGCCATCAACGAGTCCTTCGAGCGAATCGCGACATTCGTCAACGGGCTCGACGTCCAACGCGACAGCATCGTGCGCGCGATCGACAGTCTCGACGCCTTCTCCCGGGAACTCGCCGACCAGAAGGACACACTCCGCACCGGCATCGAACAGATCCAGCCGGCGCTGGCCATTCTCGATGATCAGAAGGCACAACTTGTCACCATGCTCGACAGCGTCGGCAACTTCGGTGACCGAGCCGCTCAGGTGCTGCGTACCAGCAAGGCCGACCTCACCGCCGACCTGCACAATCTCGAACCAGCGTTGACTCAACTCGCCGCTGCCGGTTCGGATTTGACCGGCGCGCTGCTCGTCGGTCTGACCTTCCCGTTCCCGGTCACCGTTGCCGACAAAGCCATCAAGGGTGACTACGTCAACCTGTTCCTCACCCTCGACCTCAGTGTGGAGGCCATCGACAAGAAGATCATCGGCAGCATCCCGTTCAAGGACCTGGTACCGATGTCGAACCGGGCGGTGGATCCATTGGTCGCGCCGACCCTGCCCGCACCGGGTACCGGCGACCAGAACGGGGGACGGTGATGAAAACCCGATTGGTCAGGGGTCAGCTGATCGTCTTTGCGATTCTCGCGGTGGTCAGCCTGGTCTACGGTTCGATCCACTACGTGAGCGTCCAGCGTGTCACCGGGCTCGGAACGTATACGGTGACAGCCGAGTTCGCCGACGCGGGTGGGATCTACGAGTCCGCGGTGGTCACCTACCGCGGCGTCGAGGTCGGCCGGGTCAGCGGTGTAGACCTGGACTCCGGTTCCGTCCTGGTTCGGATGCAGTTGCGTCACGGCCGGAATATCCCGGCGAGTGCCGCGGCCGCGATCAAGAGCATGTCCGCCATCGGTGAGCAGTACGTGGATCTTGTTCCGTCCGAGGACCACGGTCCCTATCTCGAGGACCGAGCCGTCATCCGCCGCACGAAGACCACCGTGCCGATTACGACGGGACAGGTGCTCGACAAGACACAGATGTTGCTGCGCAGCGTATCCACCGATTCCCTGCGCACCGCGCTCGACGAGACCTACCAGGCGGTCAATGGCACCGGGCCGGCGCTGGCATCGCTGATCGAGTCCTCGGCCGAGTTGCTCGATCTCGCGCAAGCCGATATCGGCCCGACCATCGCGCTACTCGACGACGCGGAGCCGTTGCTGCGGACCGGGAACTCGGTGCGTACCGAGATCCCTTCCGCAACACGTGATCTCGCATCCTTCACCGAACAGCTGGTGCGCAACGACGCCCAGGTTCGCGACATACTGGACCAGGGGCCGCTCGCCGCCGACACCGTCACGGGCACGCTCGCCGACCTGACCACACCATTGCCGGTGCTGCTGGCGGATCTGCAGACCGTCGGTCAGGTACTTCGGGTCAATGTGCCGCAACTGCGCCAGATCCTCGTCGTCTATCCAGCCCTTGCGACCGCCACGGCCTACAGCGTGGTTGGCGCTGGATTTCAGACCGACGACGATTTGCGCGCGCCGGCGGCGGCACTGGATGTCAAACTGGGCGACACACTCAACCCGCCGCCGTGCACCGAGGGGTATCAAGCCACCCAGCGGCGCGACCCGTCCGATACCAGCCCGGCTGAGGTCCCGCGCGACAACTATTGCAAAGTCGCGCCGGACAATCCGAAGGCCGCGCGAGGCGCTCGAAACGTACCGTGTGCTACCGATCCGGCCGTCCGTACCGCCGATGTCGCGAACTGCCCTGGCGGGTTGCCCGCTACCTGGCCGGAGATGCTGGCCCGTCCCGGCGAACCGGTTCCCACGGCACCGCCCGCTCCTGGTGCGGCACCGCCGCAGGTTCCGGCCGCGGCTCCGCCGCGGGCTCCGGACACTCCGGCGGCCGTGACCGCCCCCTACGCCGAAGGAGATGGAACGTTCCGGGGACCCGACGGTCTTACCTACGTCCTGGGGCAATCAGCCCAGTTCGCCACCCAAGGAAAGGAGTACCAGGGATGGCAGTCACTACTGATCAAGTAGCTGAGGTCGCGACCCCACTCGAGGTGGAATCCAGTACCGAGTCGGTGAATTCGCTGAATCCGCCGGGTCCACGGTGGCGAGCGTGGGCGATCATCGCGCTCACCGTCGCGGTGCTGACGCTGGGTGTGGTGAGTGTGAAGCTCGCGCTCGAAGTCCGCGACAACCAGCACGACGATAACCGCGACCAGGCCGTTGCGGACACCGCTCGTCGAATCGCAGTTCAGTTGGTCTCACTCAACCACACCTCGGCGAAGCAGAATCTCGACACGATCGCGGCCGATTCGACGGGATCGTTCCGCGACCAGTGGGACAAGATCTCCGGCAACTTCGCCTCGGTGCTACAGAGCGGTCAGGTCGAATCCACCGGCGAAATAAAGGAATCCGGCATCGTCGCGATCGACGATCACCATGCCACCGTGCTGACCGCGGTCACTTCCGTGGTCAAGAACACCGAAGCTCCCGAGGGACAGCAGCGGGTCTACCGCATGAAGATGACCCTCGACCACAACGACGGTCGATGGCTCGTCTCGAACGTGGAGTTCGTCGCATGACCACCAGCAGCACCGATATCACCGGCGCCGTCGGCTCCAGCGATGACGACGCACCCGAGTCCGACACCGCCGCCCCGACCGGTGTGGAGTCCGCGCCCGTCAGGCCGGTACCGCGCGGTCCACGCGGTTGGCTTCAGTGCGCATCGACCCTGAGCCCCCGCACCACCGTCGCCACTTTTGCCGTGCTGGGAATCCTATTGGTCGCGTTGGCAACAGCCACGATGCTGCTGGAACGCAGTGCGGCCGATCATCGCGCGACGGTTGCTGCCGGGCAGGCGGCCAAGGATTCCGCGGAGTCGCGTATTCCTCGGGTGCTGTCCTATGACTTCAACACCATGGACAGTGAATTCGCCTCCGCCACAGACAATCTCACCGGCCCGTTCCGAGCGGATTTCGCTCAGCTCAGCTCGCGGGTCATCGTGCCTGCGGCACACCGTGATTCGATCATCACGCATGCGAAAGTCGTCGGCACGTCCGTGGTAGCGGCCGACCCGGGCAAGGTCACGCTGTTACTGTTCCTCGATCAGGAGACCACCAGCAGCAAGTACCAGGGACCACGCCTGGATGGCAGCCGGGTGCGAGTGAGCATGACGAAAGTCGCCGACCAATGGCTCATCTCGGACATCACACCTGTCTGACACTCATCCCATCCCATCAACCAGCATCACTGCTGAAGACCCCGAAGGCCGTGAGGAGTCTCATGGGTGGTCGCGGTCAGGAACGTTGCAGATCATCCTGGTCGACGAGCCTGATCGCGGTAGCTCCTACTTCCGGGTTCCGTCGGTAGTGGTCGGTGCGGGGGCGAGCAGGGCGGTAAGGGTAGCGCCGACGGCGGCTCGGGCGGCCGCCACGGAGAGGCCTTGATGGCGGCGGAGTACGTCCCAGGTCTCCCATGAAGCGGCGGCGTAGGCGGCCTCGCGGGCGGGGCGGTCGAGGCGCTCTAGTTCGGGGAGGTTGGCGCGCAGGTGGGCGCGCAGGGCGGCGCGGCTTTCGTGTAAACGCTCGGCGAGGAAGACGGATTCGTGCTCGCGCAGCACGGCGGCGCGGCGGGTGCCCGAAATGCGCTCGTACAGTTCGGCGCGCAGCTCGACCAGGGTCTCGATGCGATGGCCCGGATCGCCGGTCACCGGACGGAGCAGGGGGAGCCAGTGTCGCTCCATTTGCGTCTGCGCAGCGTCGACATACAACGACTCGAGATCGGTGAAGTGATGGAACACCGACCTGGTCGCGACTCCGGCCCGCTCGGCCACGGCCCGCGCGGTCGGCTGCAGATTGCCTTCTTCCGTGAGCGCCAGCACGGCATCGAGTACCGCCTGACGGTTCCTTGCCGCCCGAGCGGTGCGTCCATCCATCGCGGATCACCTTAACAAGCCGGAGAAAAAGTTGCACTCATGATGCAAGAACATTTAGGGTCAGGACCATGCACGCACTGCGCACGCCCGAGGAACGGTTTGCCGGCCTGCCCGACTTTCCGTTCTCGCCGCACTATGTCGAGGTTGCGGCCGGTGACGGCGGCGACACCCGCCTGCGGGTGCACTACCTCGACGAAGGTCCGCGAGACGGCGAAGTCGTCGTGCTGCTGCACGGCGAGCCGTCCTGGAGTTTCCTCTACCGCAGCATGATTCCGGTGCTCGTCGCGGCGGGCCGGCGATGTGTCGCGCCGGATCTGATCGGCTTCGGCCGCAGCGACAAGCCCGTCGACCGAGCCGACTACACCTATGCCCGCCACGTCGAATGGCTGCGAGAAGCGCTCTTCGACCACCTGGATCTCGCGTCCATCACGCTGGTCTGCCAGGACTGGGGCGGTCTGATCGGGCTGCGGCTCGTCGCCGAACATCCCGAACGCTTCGCCAGGGTGGTCACGGCCAACACCGGACTTCCCGACGGAACGGCAAAGCTGACCGACGCCTTTCTCGCCTGGCAGCGGTTCTCCCAGGAGACGCCGCAGTTCCCGGTCGGTGCCATTATCGAAAATGGTTGCCGGACAAATCTTTCCCCCGAGGCGGTGGCCGCCTACGACGCTCCGTTTCCCGATGAGAGCTACAAGGCCGGTGCCCGCGCCTTCCCCCTCCTGGTCCCGACCCGGCCCGACGATCCGGCCGCCGCGGCGAACCGCCGGGCCTGGGAGCAGCTGGCCCGCTTCGACAAACCGTTCCTCACCGCCTTCTCCGATGGCGACCCGATCACCGCCGGCGGCGAGAAGGTCTTCCAGCGCAAGATTCCCGGAGCGTCCGGTCAACCGCACACGGTGATCGAGGGCGCGGGACATTTTCTACAGGAGGACAGCGGTCCTCGGCTCGCATCGGTGGTGAACCACTTCATGGACGCTTCTTCTCAGCACCCGACCGAAAGGCAGTAGGACACGTGTCGATCAGCAGGCGTGGGTTCTTCGGTAGCGGAGCGGCGGCGACCGCCGCCATGGCGACCGCTGCCATGGCCACCGGGAGCCCGAGCGCATCCGCCGAGCCGCGGATGGACATTCACCCCGACAAGCCGAATATTCTCGTCGTCATCGTCGACGAGATGCGGACCCCCATGTGGTTCCCAGACCAGGCCGTGCTCGACACCATCCTGCCGAATATCGCCGGATTGCGAGCCAAGTCGGTCTCGTTCGAACAGCACTACACCGCCGCCAACGACTGCACGCCCTCCCGCGGCGCGCTGGTGACCGGCCTGTACTCACATCAGACCGGCTGCCTGTCGACCTCGACCTCGCAGCTGTCGCCGAGCTTCCCGACCTGGGGCTCGATGCTGCGCGAACAGGGTTACCGCACCTCGTGGTGGGGCAAATGGCACTTGGGCCACGACGCCGACACGACGCCGGGCGGGTTGGCGCGTCACGGCTTCGACGGCGGCACCTACCCCTCGCCCAACGGCACGCCCGAGCAGGGCCTGCAGATGGACGGCCGGATCGTCGACCAGTTCGTCGACTGGTTCAATACCGATGCGGGCCAAGGCCCCTGGTGCACGACGGTGTCGCTGGTCAACCCGCACGATGTCCAGTGGTGGCCGCGGTGGACCCGGCGCACCTTGGCGTTCAACAACATTCCGCGCTGGATCGACACCCTGCCCGCCAATCACGAGACCCTCGAACAACTCTCGCGCAAGCCTCGGTTGCAGATGGCCCTGGTGCAGGTGTCGGCGGCGACCTTCGGCGTCGCCCCGTACGGCACGCCCGACGCCGACCAGGAGTGGATCGACCTGCTCAATCTCTACCTGTGGTTCCAGCAGCAGGTGGACATCCAGATCGGTCGGGTACTGACGGAACTGGCGACTCGTCCGGAGGTGGCGGCCAATACCGTGGTGGTGTTCACCTCCGATCACGGTGACTACGCCGGCTCCCACGGCCTACACGGCAAGGGCGGCGGGGCCTACGACGAGGCCATCCGGGTGCCGCTGTTCGTCTACGACCCGCGCGCTGACCTCACTCCGGCAGCCGGCACCCGCACCCAGCTGACCTCCAGCGTCGACCTCGCCCCGCTGCTCCTGACCATCGGCGCGGGCGGCAACGGCTGGCGCGGCGACAACCGCTACGCCCATCTGGCAGGCAGACACGACATCGCCGCGGTCTGCCGCGACCCGAGCGCGCCGGGGCGGCCCTGGATCGTGCACACCACCGACGAACACTCCATCGAGGAAGCCGCGGTGCTGTTCGACCACAACGCACCCGGCCATGTGGTGGCCGTCCGGACCGCCGACGCGAAGTACGTCCGCTATTCGCACTGGGTGCAGGGCTCCGCGGAGATCGACCCATCGCTCGAGGAGGAATACGAGCTCTACGACTACTCGACCCGCGGTGGTGAACTCGAACTGGACAACACCGCCGCGAGAGGCGGGAGCCTGCGCGAGGCAATGAGCCGACTGCACGACCAGGCCGTCAGCGAAGAACTGCACCGACCGCTGCCCGATTACCTGCAGCAGGCACAGCAAGAGGGCTGGAACGACTACCACACCCAGATCGCCAAACCGTTCGGCGAGCAGCTCGGCGACTTCTTCCGCGACGGCATCGGCGCGAAGTAGTAACCAATTCGCAGCGGGTCAGGCGGCGTTACGTGTATTAACGCGGCAGGTAGGCGTCGGTTACATTGCAGAAATACACGGTGCTGACTATCGGTTTTCCGAGCGGCGACTGTCCGCGCTGAAAAGGAAACCTCTATGACCGTGTACCACCAGCGAATCGGCGGGACGACCTATACCTTCGACGGTCTGATCGATCTGCTCGCGAAGGCCACACCCCGGCGCAGCGGCGACGAACTCGCCGGATGCGCGGCGCATTCCGACGCCGAACGCGCTGCGGCCCAGTGGACCCTGGCCGAGGTGCCGCTCACCACCTTCCTGAACGATCCTGTGGTGCCGTACGAGACCGACGAGGTCACCAGGCTGATCATCGATACCCACGATCGCGCCGCATTCCAACCGATTTCGCATCTGACCGTGGGCGGGCTGCGCGACTGGCTGCTCACCGTGGCGGCCGAGCAGTACGCCGCCGACACGCTGGCGGCGGTCGCACCCGGACTCACCCCCGAAATGGTGGCGGCTGTCAGCAAACTCATGCGCAATCAGGATCTGATCGCGGTGGCGAGCGCCGTGCGCGTGCGCAGCGGATTCCGGACCACGATCGGCCTGCCCGGCACGCTGGCCACCCGGCTGCAACCCAACCATCCCACCGACGATCCGCATGGCATTGCCGCCGCCGTTCTGGACGGGCTGTTGCTGGGCTGCGGTGACGCGGTCATCGGCATCAATCCCGCGACCGACTCGCCGAAGGCCACCACGGACCTGCTGCACCTACTCGACGAGGTGCGGCAGCGCTTCGACATTCCCACCCAATCGTGTGTGCTCGCGCACGTGACCACCACGCTGGGACTCATTGAAGCGGGCGCGCCAGTGGACCTGGTGTTCCAGTCCATCGCCGGCACCGAGGGGGCGAATTCAGGTTTCGGCGTGAATATTTCGCTGCTGCGCGAAGCCAACGAGGCCGGGCGCGCACTACGGCGCGGCACCGTCGGCGAGAATGTCATGTACCTGGAAACCGGTCAGGGCTCCGCGCTTTCGGCGGGGGCGCACTTGGGTGTCGGCGGCAGACCAGTCGACCAGCAGACCTTGGAAACCCGCGCCTACGCCATCGCGCGAGACCTCGACCCGCTGTTGATCAATACCGTTGTCGGCTTCATCGGACCCGAATACCTCTACGACGGAAAGCAAATCATCCGCGCCGGACTGGAGGACCACTTGGCGCAAACGATTTCGACGGCCGCTACTGGCAACTCGATGATCTGTCCCGCGCGCTGCCCGCCGCGAGCCCGGCC